>JBNKOT010000053.1:0-1744 GCA_050294855.1 Draconibacterium sp.
TTTTGATATTCCTTCACCATAAATAATATCAAATTCGGCTTTTCTAAATGGCGGTGCAACTTTATTTTTCACCACTTTAACACGAACATGGTTTCCTTGAACTTCATCACCATCTTTTATTTGGCCGATTCGGCGAATATCCAAACGTACCGAAGCATAAAATTTCAAGGCGTTTCCACCGGTTGTTGTTTCAGGGTTGCCAAACATTACACCAATTTTCTCGCGTAACTGGTTAATAAAAACGCAACAGGTATTTGTTTTCGAAATATTTCCGGTGAGTTTCCGAAGTGCCTGCGACATTAATCGTGCCTGTAATCCCATTTTCGAATCCCCCATTTCGCCTTCAATTTCGGCTTTTGGTGTTAATGCTGCCACCGAGTCAATTACAACAATATCCAATGCTCCCGAACGAATCAGGTTATCAACAATCTCCAAAGCCTGCTCGCCGTTATCGGGTTGCGAGATTAATAGTTCGTCGATATTTACACCTAAACGTTTTGCATAATACGGATCGAAAGCATGTTCTGCATCAACAATAGCAGCAATACCTCCGGCTTTTTGTGCTTCGGCAATTGCATGAATGGCAAGCGTGGTTTTACCCGACGATTCAGGACCATAAATTTCAACCACTCGTCCTTTCGGAAAGCCGCCAACTCCCAAGGCAACATCTAAGGCAATAGAACCCGATGAAATAGCAGGAACATCTGCAACTGCGCGATCGCCAAGAAGCATGATCGATCCTTTACCGTAACTTTTTTCAATTTTATCCATTGTAAGCTGAAGCGCTTTCAGCTTATCTTTATTCATCAAATTCTTTTCTTCTTTTGTCATGTTTTATTCCGCTTAGATATTTAACGCTTTTATTATTTGATCTGTATGTTCTTTTGTTTTTACTTTTTCGAAAATCTCAGTAATCTTACCTTTCTCGTCGATAACATAGGTGGTTCGAAGTACGCCCATGTATTTTTTGCCGTACATACTTTTTTCGCCCCAGGCGTTGTAAGCTTGTAAAATTTCTTTTTCGGTATCGGCAATTAAGTTGAATTTCAAACCAAATTTATCAATAAATTTCAAATGAGATTTTTCGCTGTCGGGACTCACGCCTACAACATCAAATCCCTTTTCCAGCCACATTTCATAGTTTTCGTTCAAGTCGCACGATTCGGCGGTACAACCGGGTGTATTATCCTTTGGATAAAAATAAAGAATCAGTTTTTTACCACTAAAATCTTTTAAACTTATTGCATCTCCGTTTTGGTTCACTCCTTTAAAATCGGGAGCCTTATCTCCTACTTTCAATTTAGACATTATCTGATTTTTTGATTTACAAATATAGCGTATTAATGACAACTATCATCTTTTTCATCTTCAATATAATGAACGAAATGATTATTTATTTTCATTTTCGGCGCTAATTTTTTGTAATTTTACACACAACCGAAAATGATACCTGTTTCGCTATGATTTTAAAGAAAACGAATGCCATTTTAACAATATTATCACTCCTTTTGTTTGTTCCCTTTTTTGCAAATTCGCAGGATAACAACGAAAATCCTATGACCAAAGCAATACAACTGTTTGATAACAGGAACTTTGCTGAAGCCGAACCAATTTTTGAAATTCTTTTGGAAGAAAAACCAGACGATTTTATGGTGAATTATTTTTATGGCGCCAGCCGGACTGAAAACATGCACTTTACCTCTGCCGACCTTGATGCGCTGATAAAAGCCAATCAGGAAGTATC
>JBNKOT010000054.1:0-3281 GCA_050294855.1 Draconibacterium sp.
GAGAGAAAAAAAGTATTAAAAAAATGCATTGTAAATTTCACGAACACTTTTTTCTTTATCACAACTTTGTACCACCAGGTAGCTCACCAAATCGGAAGCCCCTGAACCACTTAACAAAACATTGATTTTATTGTTGGCAACAGCGCTAAATATTTTTGCTGAAACACCATAATTATTTTGCATTCCATGTCCGACAATTCCAATCAGTGAAACATCTTTTTCGACCGAAATATCCTGTACCGACGAAAAACCGAGTTGCTGAATCAGCTTTAAAGCTTTTTCTCCGGTTCGTTTTTCGAGTACAATATTTATCGATGTTTGCGAGGTAATTACCGACTTAATATTTATCCCCTCATCGTTGAGTTTTCCGGTAACTTTTGCCAAAATCCCGGGTTTTAATCCAACGCCCGGTCCTTGCAGTTTTAACAAGGAAATATCTTCGGTGCAAGCCACACTTTTTACAATCTGTTCTTCAACAAATGTTTCGGTATTAATAATCGTTTCGATCACACCTGCTGAACTCGACGAATTGATCACCAAAATAGGAATGTGCTCGTGCTCTAAAGGTTCAACTGTTCGGGGATGAAACGAATAATGTTCGAAATAGGCCAATTCACTGGCTTCGGAATATGTTAGTCTTTTAATTTTTGGCGCATTGGATATAATCTTTAAATCGGCCCTTTGAAAATCGTTATCCAAATCCCAAAGTTCAAGCTTTTCGGCGCCCAGTTTATTGGTCAAAAATGCGGCAGAATAATCAGCAGCAGATTTCCCGGTTCGGGTTTTTTTCCCGTTTTCGTCGATTCCATAAGAACCGGGTATTAAAACGATTGAATTCGAAAACTGCGAAAGTTTTTCCTGGTTAACCGAAAGAAAAGTTGAATTTCCAAAATCGGAAGTGGTTAACAATTCAATTTGCTCGGGCCAGGCAATTTCAACTTCAAGCGAATATTTGCTCCATTGTGCCTTTAAGATTTCAACCGAAAGTTTTTCGCTAAAACTAACAACCTGATCTTTTAACGATCTTGAATAATCGCCAATCAGCGCAATTCCTTTCAATAAATTGGTGAGCTGCTCAACTAATTTCTGGTATTCAACAGAAATCAGGTTTCCAGCTTTTTGGGTGTAAAAACCGTTCAGTATTTCGGCTAAATCAACACTGCTTTCGTTTTTTTGAAATACTTGCAAAAGACTCTCTTCAATGAGGTTTAGCACCTCTGGAATGGCAGAAACCACAACAAAATTGCGATTTATGCTTTTCGCCAAAAACTGATTTAAATTTTGAATTGAATTGGAGTTGCCAATATGACTACCACCCAATCGAATAATTCTATTCGACATAATAAATGCTTGTTAAAATAATTGTGATAAAAATTGTTCGCGGTAAATGTGCCTTCAGTCAACAGAAATCCATCGAAAGAAGGCTAGCGCATACACATGGACATAGACGACATGAATCCCACGCAGCTGATGTTTTCAGTGCTTAAGAAAGAAGTATTTCCGGATTCTAAATTCATTTTGTCGATTTTGTATGGCGCAAATATAAATTGATTTTTCGAAAAGCCAAATTTATTTGGAATGAGTTTAGATAAAATTACTATAACTTTAATTTTTGAACAGTTTTGAACAAAATTCGATGTTATTAGTTAAAAAAGCGAATAAATGCACCAAAATAGTGCGAAAGGGTTTAATCTTATTTAAACTCAATTAACTTTGCAGTCGAATATATTTCATATAAAAATACATCATGGGTAATAACTTACTTAAAGGAAAAAGAGGGATAATTTTTGGAGCTTTAAATCCCGACTCGATCGCCTGGAAAGTGGCAGAACGAGCATACGAAGAAGGTGCAACACTTACTTTAACAAACGTACCAGTTGCATTGAGAATGGGAGAAACTCAGAAATTAGCTGATAAACTTGGTACTGAAGTAATAGGTGCCGACGCAACAAATGTTGACGACCTCAACAACTTGTTTATAAAATCGATGGAGATATTAGGTGGTAAAATCGACTTTGTATTACATTCGATTGGTATGTCGCCAAATGTGAGGAAAGAAAGACACTACAGCGATTTAGATTACCGCTATTTGGATAAAACACTTGATGTTTCAGCGGTATCGTTTCATAAAGTTCTACAAACAGCACGTAAACTCGATGCGATAAATGAATGGGGATCGGTTGTGGGCTTATCGTATGTTGCGGCTCAACGTACATTTTTTGGCTACAACGACATGGCTGACGCAAAAGCGCTGCTGGAATCAATCGCACGAAGTTTTGGATACATTTATGGTCGCGAGCGAAACGTTCGAATCAATACCATTTCGCAATCGCCAACAATCACCACTGCCGGAAACGGGGTAAAAGGTTTCGATCGGTTACTCGATTTTGCGGAAAGAATGTCGCCACTTGGCAATGCTACCGGCGAAGAGTGTGCAGATTATTGTATCACTTTGTTTTCTGATCTGACCAAAAAAGTAACCATGCAAAATTTGTTTCACGACGGAGGTTTCTCCAACATGGGAATGAGTTTAAGAGCATTGCAACAGTACGAAAAAGGATTACATCACGATTGTGATTGCGGCCCGGGTTCTAATGCCGACGATCATAAATTTGATTAAAAAATTTTTCTGTTTAGAAAAGACCGTAATTTGAAAAATAATTACGGCTTTTTTTTGCCTCCTCATCGAAGACCTTGATTTCTTAACGGCTTTTAAAATATTTTAAAATTTCTTTACACAACAATTTTCTAATTTTGACTAAACTTTTAGCCATGAACAAGTTAGGAATTCTAATTATTGTATTCACATTCTCCTTATTGAATGTGTACGGACAGCAACAAAACAAACTTGCCGATCCGAACGAGCGAATAATTGTAAACAAGGAATTTGATGAAAACGGGAATATCATCGGATACGATTCGACCTATATTCATTCTTGGTCGAACGATAGCAGTTTTCATTTTAATTTTGATGAAGGACTGATTTTTGGAGAACAATTTCCAGACATCAACGAATTACTCGGCGATTTTTTTGGCGACTCAACATTCTTCGATTCACCCTTCCCATCGAATAATGGATTTCCGTTTTTCGGCGATGACCAATTTCATAAAAATTTTAGTCCCGGTTTATCGGATTCAATCTGGATAAAAAACTTTGATTTCGATTCGATACAAAAATATCATCGCGAATTTGTTTTACCCGACCTTCGAGAGTTGCAAAAACAATTTCAGGAACAATTAAAGTATTTTAATTTACCCGATCAGTTTATTACCGACAGTTT
>JBNKOT010000055.1:0-4719 GCA_050294855.1 Draconibacterium sp.
CTTTTAAAAGTTGCAATTTCATTTTTGGTGAAGGCTCTGTTTTTAGTTCTTTCATCTGATCTTTTACACGCTCCGGTTTCAACCTGAAGTCTTTGATTTGTTCCGCTTGCTCTTTCTCATTTCGCGCGTTTAAAGTTTCGATTTGGAGTAATGCCATCTCCAAACGGTCTTGTTTTTCTTTTAATTCAAGGTTGGTTTCATTCAAATTTTTGGTGAGTTGAATTACTTTATTTTCCATCGCTTTAAAAGCGGCACTATAATTTGCATTCGTTTCGCTTGTTTTGATCAGATCGCGATAAACGATCTTTTCCTTTTCAACAATTTGCACTTCTGTTATTTTCTCCGGGATCACGTTTTTCAACGAATCAACGATCGATTCCAATTGGCGGTTTTTAATTTCCCATTCAGCTACGTTTTTTTCACCTGTTTTATAAACTGAAATTGCTGCAAAAGCACCACCAAAAGCAATAAGTGCCAGAAATATTGCGGCCACTCTCCAAAATGCGGCAACACCTTTTTTAGTTGTTTGTTGCGAAATTCGTTGCCAAAGTTCCTCTTTATTTTTGTAGGAATATGCTCCGTCTTTTTTACGATAAGCTTCCGCTATTCTATCTTCCAATGGCTGTTCCATAATAATTTCCTAATTTTTTTTGTAGTAAATTCCTGGCTTTAAAAAACTGCGAGCGCGATGTTCCTTCAGCAATTTTTAAGTTATCGGCAATTTCTTTGTGCGAATATCCATCGACAACATGCAAGAGAAAAACCGTTTTGTATCCATCGGGCAACTGATCGATCAATTCGATCAACTCCATTTCTTCCATTTGCGGCGAAATCGAAACAAATTCTGTTGCCTCATCGATTGATTCAACTTTGTAGATCGCCGAAAAATCTTTTCGTCTAAACATCAAAGCTTCATTGATTACAATTTTTTTTAGCCAACCAACAAATGCACGATCGTTGACATACTCGAATGCTTGTATTTTGAGAAAGATTTTTTGAAAAGCCTGCAGCAAAATATCTTCCGCATCCGTTTCGTTCTTTACATACCTTAAAACCACCGAATACAGCAGCCCAATGTACTTGTCGTACAACAATTTCTGAGCTTTTGCATTGCCCCGACGACATTTATTTATCATCCGATCGTTATTCAAATCTGCTTGTTTTACTATTTAAATGCATAAAAGCACAACTTCGTTGCCTGAGTTATTAAAAATAATACGGCAAAATGAAATATTCGAAATTATTAAGCTTATTTATGCTTCAGTAAGAAGTTTTTACAAACACTATCGTCCCCCTTTTTCAGGGCGAAGAATATTAAATGGTGGAAAAAATGTAAAACTTTAATTGACCTTGAGTTACAATCCAATCAGATTAATTCTATTTTTACAGTTCATTCAGAAGTTGAAAACGTTTTATGTTTAGAAATAAATATTACTTCTTACCGATTATCGTGATGCTGATTGTGGGTGCATTGGTGCTCCACTCGTTTGTGAGAAAACCCGATGAAGTAAAAAGTATTGAAAAGACGGCAGAACCAGCGAAATATAATCCGGTTGTTGAAATACAAAGTACCATCTCGCGTTACGACAGCATTTTAAGTTCGACGATTAAACGATCGGGAACTGTGGGCGCAGCAGTTGTTGTAACCTACAAAGGACAAGTTGCGTTGTTAAAATGTTATGGAGTGCGAAAAGCCGGCGAAAAAAAGCCTGTAAATGAGAATACTGTTTTCAGACTGGCATCGGTTTCAAAATCGATTACCGGAGTTTTAGCAGGAATTCTTGACGATGAAAACGTAATCGACCTCGACGAAAAAGTAGTTGATTATTTACCCCAATTTACCTTAAAATCAAGCGAAAGTACCAACAACATAAAAGTCCGGCATCTTTTAAGTCATACTTCAGGATTAATTCCGCATGCCTACGATTTAATGGTTGAAGATCATGTTCCGCTTGAAAAAATCATGGAACGTCTGGATCAGGTTGACATTGCAGCGCCACCCGGAAAATTGTACGGCTACCAAAACGTATTGTATAGTGTTTACGACCCGATTGTTTCGACAAAAACCCATAAAACTTTTAATGAAATTTTAAACGAAAAAGTTTTTGTTCCCTTTGGAATGACAGATGCTTCAACCGGTTACGAAACTTTTAAAAACAACAACAACAAAGCGTATCCGCACTACAATCGGGGGAAAAACCGATTTAGCCCGATGCCATTAAACAACCGCTATTATAATACAACACCGGCTGCCGGAGTAAATGCAAGCATCTCCGATCTGGGACATTTTTTAATTGCCCTAAACGATCATGAATCAAAACTGATTTCTGAAAAAGCCCGCGAAACGATTTTTACTCCACAAGTAAAATCGCCGCTAAAAAGAACTTATTTTAGAAGTTGGGATCGCATTCAATCAAAAGAATATTCGATTGGCTGGAGAATAGTAAATTACAAAGGACGAAAAGTGGCGTATCACGGTGGTTATGTAAGCGGCTACAAAGCCGAAATTGCACTTTGCGAGCAGGAAGATATTGGCATTGCAATTTTGAGTAATTCGCCCAGTAACATGACCTCAAGAAGTATTCCCGACTTATTTAATATGCTCTTTGATTACAAAGACAAACTTGCCTTAAAAAATAGTTCCGATTCCACAGATCAGGACAAATTTCCGTTCTTATGAAACCATTTTTACAAGCAGAAAACCTATCGAAACGATTTGGTGAATTGATGCTATTTGAGGACATTTCGTTTACAGTTTTTGAAGAACAGAAAGTGGCACTGATTGCTAAAAATGGAACCGGTAAATCTACTTTGCTCAATATTCTGGCAGGGAAAGAAACAGCCGAATCCGGAATAATCACGCGTACTAACGATGTTG
Source organism: Draconibacterium sp. (assembly GCA_050294855.1). GTDB lineage: Bacteria > Bacteroidota > Bacteroidia > Bacteroidales > Prolixibacteraceae > Draconibacterium. The sequence continues at coordinate 2,879 of JBNKOT010000055.1, forward strand.
AAATTGGCTACTTTGAGCAGATACCGGTATTAAATCCGCTACACTCGGTTATTGAAGAAATTTTTGATTCGGAGAACGAAAAAGTAAAAACGGTAAAAGCTTTCGAATTGGCGGTTGCTCATAATAACCAGGAGGAAATTGCAGACATTTCAGCAAAAATGGACGAGTTAAATGCATGGGATTTTGAAGTGGAAATCAAACAGATTTTATCGCAATTGAAAATCACGAAGCTCGAACAAAAAGTTGCACAACTTTCGGGTGGACAAAAAAAGCGACTTGCACTTGCAAAAGTTTTGATCAACAAACCCGATTTACTGATTTTGGACGAACCAACCAACCACCTCGATCTGGAAATGATCGAATGGCTTGAAGCTTATTTGGCAAAAACAAAATCGACACTTTTAATGGTGACTCACGACCGTTATTTTCTCGACCGTGTTTGTAATGAAATCATCGAAATGGAGGATAACCAGATTTATCGTTACCAGGGCAATTATTCCTATTTCCTCGAAAAACGCGAGCAACGAATCGAAATGCAACAGGCTTCGGTGAGCAAGGCAAAAAACCTGATGCGAACCGAAATTGAATGGATTCGGAGAATGCCAAAAGCACGCGGCACCAAAGCAAAATATCGTGTCGATGCTTTTCAGGATTTAAAAGAAAAAGCATCAAAAAGAATACACGATGAGACCATTCAGTTAAATGTAAAATCATCGCGATTGGGCAAAAAAATAGTGGAACTCGAACATGTTTCCAAATCTTTTCCGGGTGTTGAACTGATAAGCGATTTTTCGTACAAATTTCAACGATTCGAAAAAGTTGGAATTGTTGGAAAAAACGGAACCGGAAAATCTACTTTTCTAAATTTAATTACCAGCGCTTTGCAACCCGATTCGGGAAATATTGAAATCGGGCAAACCATAAAATTTGGTTATTATCGGCAAGAAGGAATATCGTTTAATCTACAAGATCGTGTTATCGATGCCGTTCAGGAAATTGCGGAATACATTCATTTCGAAGACGGAACAAAAATGAGTGCCGGGCAATTGTTAAGTCACTTTCTTTTTCCGCCCGAAACACAATATAATTTTATCGAAAAGTTGAGTGGTGGCGAACAGCGACGTTTGTATCTCTGCACCGTTTTGATGCAAAATCCGAATTTTCTGATTCTCGACGAACCAACAAACGACCTCGATATCATGACACTAAATATTTTGGAGGAATATTTAAAGGCCTTTGCAGGTTGTGTGGTGGTAGTTTCTCACGATCGTTTTTTTATGGATAAAATTGTCGATCATCTTTTTGTTTTTGAAGGCAACGGCCTTGTTTCCGATTTCCCGGGGAATTATACCATCTACCGGAATTACACCCTCGAAAAAGAGGCAAAAGAACTGATACGGGTAAAAGCACAGGAAAAACAAAAAGTTCAGGAACTGCCAAAAAAACCAAACAACGAAAACACATCGAAACGTAAACTTTCTTTTGGCGAAAAACGTGAATTTGAACTTCTCGAAGTTGAAATACCTCAATTGGAAAAACAAATCGAAGAATTGGAAAAGCTGCTAAATTCAGGCAAATTACCACACGATGAATTGTACGAAAAATCGAAGGAATTAGAACAGTTAAAAAGCGATTTGGACGACAAAGAATTTCGTTGGCTCGAATTAAGCGAGATCTAAGTTTGTAACAATAAACAATTCGTCTTTTTTCACCAACAATTTCAGCGATAAACAAATAAAATTTACCGGAAGTTCAAAATTAAAAAGGGGGGGGAACTAAATATCTTCGAATTCGATATCGGAATAATTTTTAACAGGCTCCGCAATTTCTTCAACTTTTTC
>JBNKOT010000056.1:0-10913 GCA_050294855.1 Draconibacterium sp.
AACTTCGATGTCGTTTACGTAAACCAGATTTTCATCAAAATTGCCGCCTCGAACCGAATACTGCGAACTTAATTCATTATTGGTCGAAACTCCGGGTAAAGTTTTAATCATGGTTTCCACGGCACCCGATCCGGCGTCGGGTAAAGTTCCCAGAAGTTTAGAATCGATTCGTGTAATTCCGTCACCAATTCTTTTTGAAGAAACAACCACTTCATCGATTTCCATATCGGTGGAAAACAGCATAATTTCGCGGATGATATTTTCTTCATCATCGGCAAAAATGGTATCTAAAAGAGTTTGATATCCAAGAGAAGAATAAACGAGAATAATATTTTTCTGGGCGGGAATACGAAGAATAAATTCACCTTTTCGGTTGGAGCTTGTACCCAGCGGAAACTCTTTTAATGCAATATTAACCATGTCCAGCGGGTTCCCGTCGGTGTCTTTGATCACACCACGTAAAGTTGCATTGTTTCTTTGCCCAAATACAACATGACTTGTGGCAAGTAGAAGTAAAAAAATGGTGAAAAATTTCTTCATCGGCACAAAACTAACAAACGGTTTTATATTCAACTTCTTATTGATAAATAAATTGTGAGAAGTATAGAAAATTTTAATCAAAAGAAGGAAATTTACAGGTGCAATATTACGACTTATAACAGTCAAAGCCCGAACGCGGAATATTCAATTAAGTGTTCTCCGGGTTGGGAAGCCCGGAGTCCGATAAAAGGAATCGGAGTTTGCCAACTCCGATAATTAAAAGTTCCCAATTCCGAATAAAATCACCTTGGAAAGTCGAAATACGATTATTCCAAAATAACTTTAACCTGACAATCCTGTTTTTCCTGAACCGGAATTTTATTTCCTTCAATTTCAATACCGTCAACCAAAAGTTTGTTAACTCCTTTCGAAATTTTATGCGGATTTTGAACTTCGATATGAAAGGTTGTTCCTCTGAATTTTCTTGTAATTTTAAATCCATCCCAGTTTTTTGGAATACACGGATTTACAACCAACCCGTCGTATTCGGGCTGAATACCTAAAATGTATTGCGATATGGCAAAAAAGTTCCAGGCAGCTGTTCCTGTCAACCACGAATTTTTTGCTTCACCGGGTTTCCATGCATCTTTTCCGGCAATCATTTGCGAATAAACAAAAGGTTCTGTTTTATGTAAATCGCTAATTTCTTCCAAATACGAAGGACAGATTTTACTGTAATACTCAAAAGCCTGATCGCCATTTCCGGCAACTGCTTCGCCAATCATAATCCATGGATTATTGTGGCAGAATATTCCGGCATTTTCTTTATAACCTTCCGGATAACTTGTAATTTCTCCTTTGCTTAAATCGTAGCCTGAGTAGGGTGGATTATTCAATACTATCCCGTATTCGCAGTCCAAGTGTTCTTTTACCGAATCGAGAGCCAGTTGCGGCCATCCTTTTTCTTTGCCAATGTTTGCCATGGTACAAAATCCGTTCGATTCAATAAATATTTTACCTTCTTCGTTTTCCTTGCTTCCAATTTTTTTACCAAAGAAATCGTAAGCACGTAAAAACCATTTGCCGTCCCAGCCATGTTTAGCAATTGCCGAATTCATTTTTTCGACTTCTGTGAGTACATTTTCGGCTTCGTCTTTTCGTCCCAACTGGTTTAACAAGTCGGCATAATCGTTTCCATATAAAATAAACATGCCGGCAATCATCAGCGATTCAGCAACACCACCACTTTTATTCTCAGTGGTTTGAAACGAATCGTCGGGATTGGTCGAAAAACAATTTAAGTTCAAACAGTCGTTCCAGTCGGCTCGTCCGATTAAAGGCAAACCATGTGGTCCAAGATTATTAATAACGTGAATAAACGAGCGGTTTAAATGGTCGAGCAGTGGTTGTGCCAGACTTTCGTCGTTATCGTAAGGAACCATTTCTTGAAGGATCGAAAAATCTCCCGTTTCTTTGATGTATAGCGTTGTCGAAAGAATCAACCACAACGGATCGTCGTTAAAGTTTCCGCCAATATCGGAGTTTCCTTTTTTTGTTAAAGGCTGATATTGATGATAAGCTCCGCCATCTTCCAATTGTGTGGCTGCCAAATCCAGAATCCGTTCTTTTGCTTTTTCTGGAATTAAATGAACAAAACCAATCAGGTCCTGATTCGAATCGCGAAATCCCATTCCACGACCAATGCCGGACTCGAAATAAGAGGCAGAACGCGACATATTAAAGGTGACCATATTTTGGTACTGATTCCAGATGTTGACCATTCTGTCAAGTTTCTCATCGTGACTCTGAACACTGTAGTTTGATAATAAATCGGTCCAGTAATCTTCCAGTTTCTGAAGTTCAGCATTTACTTTCTCTGAAGTATCCAGTTGCGCAATTAATGCGTTTGCACGGGTTTTATTGATTACTTTTTTAGCTTCCCATTTTTCTTCATCCGGATTTTCGATGTATCCCAAAACAAAAACCAGTTCTTTTTCTTCACCAGCAGCAAGCTCAATCTCAAACATGTGCGATGCAATTGGCGACCAGCCGTGTGCAATTGTATTTTTAGATTTTCCTGCTTTTACTACATCCGGATCGGCGTAAGTATTGTACAAACCAACAAACGATTCACGGTCGGTGTCGAAACCATCGATTTTATCATTTACAGTATAAAATGCATAGTGATTGCGACGCTCGCGGTATTCTGTTTTATGATAAATTGTCGAATTATCGACTTCCACTTCTCCAATCGAATAGTTTCGTTGGAAATTTGTCATGTCGTCGAGCGCATTCCAAAGATTCCATTCAACAAAGGAAAAGAGCTTGAATTTTTTTGTTTCGGTAGACAGGTTTTTCAGTTTTACAAAATGTACTTCAGCCGATTTTCCCAACGGAACAAAATAAGTGGTTTCGGCACGCAGCTTATTTTTTACTCCTGAAATTTTTGTATAACCCAGACCATGACGACACTCATAATCATCTAATTCAGTTTTTACTGGCTTCCATCCCGGCGACCAAACGGTATCTTCGTCTTTGATGTAAAAATATTTTCCGTTATCATCGATTGGAACATTGTTGTATCTAAATCTGGTAATCCGTCGGTATCGCGGATCTTTGAAAAAACTATATCCACCTCCGGTGTTCGATATCAAACTAAAAAAGTCATCGTTCCCCAGGTAATTAATCCATGGCCAGGGAGTTTTTGGATTTGTAATAACGTATTCTCTTTTTAGATCATCAAAGTGTCCAAATTTCATAATATTTGAATTAGCATGATTGAATTTTTGTCGGATGCAAAGGTAGTTCTTATTGTTATTTAAACAAAAAGTATTTTATTTTTTAAATTAGAATTATAAAAAAAAATTAGACGGAATAAAACATAGAATTACAAATCCAAGTACAGAAAATACAATCATAAAAATGAGCGCAGAAAGTAAAACTAGTGAATAATATTACGAGTGAAATTACTGACTGATAATCAGTTTGTCGGTTTGCCAAAAATTTTCCGTCTTGTATTTTACAATATAATATCCAGGGTTGGTTATCGGCATTACAACTTCATTGTCTGTCGAAGAAACAATCTTGGAGTGGATTAATTTTCCTGACATTGTATAAATAAGAAGTTCAATGTTCTGTTCATCCAAATCGATGGGAACAAAAACCGAGAATTTCTTTTTTGTTGGATTTGGATAAATGTACATTCGCTTTTGTTCGTACAGGTATTTTTGAGGAATCAGAGTTCTGTCCTCTCTCCATTCGCGAATGCCATTTTTATTAAAGTCGGGCAAGGGAGAAATACATCCAAACGGATTGTTTTTGTTTGTCCAATAAGGAACAGTATCAAAAGCATCGTCCAAACCATCTTGATCGACATCAGAATATAAAGGATTTAGATTTGCTATTCCAGAACTGTCAATGTCGTATGCTTCTATAAAATCAGAAATGCTATCGTCATCAGAATCAAGATCGATATAATCAGGAATTCCATCATCGTCGGTGTCGGTTAGTTCGTAATATTCACCGCCGGCTGTACCATCAAATGAATCGTCCCATCCATCATTGTTGCTGTCGTTCCCAGTGGGGCCTACATACGAACCTTCGAGTTGCCATTCGGTAATATCGGTAATTCCGTCGTTGTCAGAATCAATGTCAAGATTATTCGGAATGCCATCAAGGTCCGAGTCAACCAATCCTTCTCCTTCATCAATATCGAGAATACCATCGTTGTCGTTGTCTAAATCATATTCATCAGTAACACCGTCGCAATCGTTATCTTTTAATACAATAATTAAAACATATGATTCGGTGTAATCATTTGGATTGTTAATATGACAAAGCCGGTATTTGAAATTTACCTCTCCGGTGAAATTGTAATCGGGGACATACGTGAACCTTCCATTGCTGCCAAAAGAGAGTGTGCCTTCATCGGGAGCATAAACAAAACAAACTTTGAGCGAATCGCCGGTTTTTATTTCGTCGTTCGCAATAACACTACCGGTTAACACACCACTATTGCATGAGTTAACAAATATAAATGTATCATTTACTGCTACATTTTGTTGCGACTTAATCCATAATATATCGCTACTATTTACCTCAATGTTGAAACATTCACTATCTTGACCAAAACCTACATTTATTTTGGCGAAAATGCTAATCAGCATTAAAATAAATACTAGAGCAATTCGTCTAGAATTCATTGTATGTACAAACCTTAATTTATCGGAGACAAATATATGAATAAAATAATAAAAGATGTTGTTTTAACATAAAATGAGGATAACACATTGAACATCTTATATTAAATACATCTATGTCTTTAAATAAAACGGTATTTAATTAAATGGAAACAAGATAGTAGTACTAAAATTATATTAAACATTAGTTTATAAAATCGTAGGTATTCTTGCACGAGTAAAAGTTTCTACATTTTAGCGTTCAGAAGAATTGTAAAAATAAAAGGATAATACGGTAAAATTTTATCTTTGTACTAAAACATAATTAACTCAAATTGTAATGGCTGAATTTAAATATCAAAAACCTTACCCGATTTTAAAAGATGATACCGAATATCGTTTAATCACCAAAGAATTTGTTTCAACGACAAAAGTTGAGGATCGGAATATACTTAAAGTTGATCCTGAAGGACTGGAAGTGCTTGCAAGAGAGGCGTTCAACGATGTTTCGTTTTATTTACGTCCTGCTCATCTCGAAAAATTAGCTAAGATTTTAGAAGATCCGGAAGCTACCGATAACGACCGCTTTGTTGCCCATACCATGTTGATGAACCAAGCTGTAGCAGCAGAGGGCGAATTGCCAACTTGCCAGGATACGGGAACGGCGATCGTACTTGGAAAAAAAGGAGAGGATGTTTATACCGGAGCTAACGATGCCAAGCATCTATCGCAGGGAATTTTCGATACTTATCAGAACAAAAATTTACGATATTCGCAAGTTGTTCCGTTTTCGATGCTCGAAGAAAAAAATACAGGAACTAACTTACCTGCACAAATCGATATCTATGCTGAACAAGGAAACAAATACGAATTTTTGTTTATCACAAAAGGTGGTGGTTCCGGAAACAAAACTTATTTGTATCAGCAAACAAAATCGCTTTTGACCGAAGAAAACCTGATTAAATTTGTAAAAGATAAAATAATGGATCTGGGGACTTCAGCATGCCCTCCTTATCATTTAGCGCTTGTAATTGGCGGAACTTCAGCCGAAGCAACTTTGTCGGCTGTAAAAAAAGCATCGGCTGGTTATTTCGATCATTTGCCAACCGAAGGGAATGAAGGTGGTCAGGCTTTCCGCGATCTGGAATGGGAAAAGAAAGTTGAAAAGATTTGTCAGGAAAGTGGTGTTGGAGCGCAGTTTGGAGGAAAATATTTTGTACACGATGTAAAAGTAATTCGTTTGCCACGCCACGCAGCATCGTGTCCGGTTGGATTAGGTGTAAGTTGCAGTGCCGACAGAAACATTAAAGCAAAAATTACGGAAGACGGGATCTTTTTGGAGCAACTGGAGAAAAACCCGGCACGCTTTTTACCGTCAAAAGCACCATCGATGCAACCTGCAATTGATATTAACTTAGATCAGCCGATGGAAGATATTCTTAGGGAATTATCGAAATATCCGACAAAAACGCGGCTTAATTTAAGTGGCACATTAATCGTTGCGCGCGATATTGCCCATGCACAAATCAAACAACTGTTAGATGCCGGAAAACCAATGCCCGACTATTTTAAAAAGCATCCCGTTTATTATGCAGGTCCGGCGAAAACTCCAAAAGGAATGGCTTCCGGAAGTTTTGGACCAACCACTGCCGGACGGATGGATCCTTACGTTGATGAATTTCAAACAAATGGTGGTTCGATGATTATGTTGGCAAAAGGAAATCGTTCGCAACAGGTAACCGATGCTTGTAAAAAACACGGTGGGTTTTATCTCGGATCGATTGGTGGCCCCGCAGCAATTTTGGCTAAAAACAGCATTAAATCTGTTGAAGTGGTTGATTTCCCTGAATTGGGAATGGAAGCAGTACGTAAAATCAAAGTGGAAAATTTCCCGGCATTTATTATTGTGGATAATAAAGGAAACGACTTTTTCAAAGAGCTATAAATCAACTATATATGTTAATTTGGAGAACCGTTCTTTCGCAAAAAGAACGGTTCTTTTCTGATTATACACAAGGAGATGGCAAATATTCTTGCATTTAACGGAAGTGCCCGGAAAAACGGGAATACTCATTTTTTGTTGGATTCATTTCTAAATGGAGTAGAGATTTCCGGCGGGCAATTCGAATTGATCGAAGCTCACAACATTAACATCGAATATTGTAACGGCTGTTTGCGCTGTAATATCATCAAAAGGTGTTCGATTAGTGGCGATGAATGGGAGGATATAAATGCAAAAATAAAAGCTGCCGATGTTTTGGTTTTTGCTTCACCAATTTATTTCCATCATGTTTCGGCTCAGTTGAAAAAGATCATCGATCGGTTTCGCTCTTTTGTACGTGTCGAAATTACAGAAACCGGATTAAAACATACCCCTCATTTTCAATGGGAAAAAGATTTTGTTTTGTTGCTGAGTTTGGGATCTTCGAATGACTCGGATGCAATTCCGGTAATTGATTTGTTTAGTTTTCTGGTTGAAGTTTTAGGCCCGAAAAATAGTTTGCACATTATTGTTGCCAATCGCTTGGGAGTTGTTAAACAAGTAATTAAAACCAAGGATGAACTGAAGCGGCTTTATCCAAAACTTGGTTTATCAAATACTTTAGTTGATGATGATTTTCAAAAAAATCAGGGAATTTTAAAGGCCTGTGAGGATTTGGGGAAAAAACTTGCTGATTAATTTTCCTGCGGGACTTTGATTTTCCAATACAATGAAATAATCAGCGATAAAATATCCAATTCCAGTGCAAAGAACTTATCAGAGTTGAAAACTCAAACTCCCAGATCAACTATTCATAAAAACACAATCGGGCAATGGCAACTCCTCTAAAATCTGATTATATTTGAATTCCTGAAAAATGAAAATAGATTACATCAATAAAAGGAACGATATCAGTTAGAAAACACACAAAAATGAATTTCGGTCTTCTGACTTCAATCTTCCAACTTTTTAAACTATGAAAGCTGTTTATTACGAAAAATTCAAAGGACCGGTCGTAGTTCGCGAAGTTCCAAAACCTAAAGTTTCACCGGCAAGCGTAATTATAAAAGTCGGTGCTACCGGCCTTTGTCGCAGTGATTGGCACGGCTGGATGGGACACGATCCTGATATTGTTTTGCCTCATATTCCGGGACACGAACTGGCCGGAACCATCGCTGAAGTTGGTGCTGAAATTAAAAATTTCAAGGTTGGAGACCGAGTAACCGTTCCATTTGTGAGCGGCTGCGGAAGTTGCCCCGAATGTAATTCCGGAAATCACCAGGTTTGCGACAATCAATTTCAACCCGGTTTTACGGCATGGGGGTCGTTTGCCGAATTTGTTGAAATAAAATATGCCGACATCAACCTGGTTCATTTACCCGACGAATTAAATTTTGAAACCGCCGCCAGTTTGGGATGCCGGTTTATTACCTCTTTCCGAGCGGTAATCGATCAGGGAAAAGTGAGTGCCGGACAATGGGTTGCCGTGCACGGTTGCGGCGGAGTAGGACTTTCAGCAATAAATATTGCATCAGGTGCAGGTGCGAATGTAATTGCCATTGATATTGATGATGAAAAACTGGAGTTTGCCAAAAAGATGGGTGCAAATGAGGTTATCAATGCAAAAAAAGTTAAAAGTGTTTCAGAGCAAATTATAAGACTGAGCGGTCGCGGAGCACAGCTTTCGATCGATGCACTGGGCAGTCAGGAAACTTGTTTTAATTCGATTTCTTGTTTGCGAAAAAGGGGGAAACACATTCAGCTTGGATTAACAACGGCCGATCATAAACATCCTAAAATACCAATGGATAAAGTTGTTGCCCACGAAATTGAAATTCTGGGGAGTCATGGCATGCAGGCATTTCGTTACGAGGCTGTTTTTGAAATGATAAAAACAGGGAAAGTTCATCCTGACAGTATGCTGGGAAAAACCATTTCGCTTGAAGAAGCTCCGGAAGCGTTGATTAATATGGATAAATTTGAAAATTTAGGAGTCACGGTCATTAATAAATTCTGAAAAAGCATAACATGGAAAACCTAAAAGTAACGATTATTCAAGCCAATATTATCTGGGAAAAACCGAAAGATAATTTGGAGAAGTATTCGCAATGGCTTGAAAACATTGGCGAAACAGATATTATTGTTTTGCCGGAAATGTTTACAAGCGGCTTTTCCATGGACGTTAAAAAATTGAAGGAAAAAGCAAATGGACCAGCTATAAAATGGATGCAAAAACTTGCTGCTCAAAAAAAGGCTGCGGTAGTTGGAAGCCTGATTATCGAAGATAATAACAAGATTTATAACCGCGCTTTTTGGGTTTTACCTGATGGTAAAATTCAGAAATACGATAAACGCCATTTGTATACAATAGGAAAGGAGCACCTACATTATTCTCCCGGAAACGAAAAATTAATTGTTGAATACAAAGGGTGGAAATTTTGTCCGCTTATCTGTTACGACTTGCGCTTTCCGGTGTGGGCGCGAAACCTCGAAGATTACGATGTTGTATTATATCTGTCAAACTGGCCGTCGCCGCGACATCATGTTTGGAAAAATCTTTTGATTGCGCGGGCCATCGAAAACCAAGCCTATTGTTTTGGAATAAATAGGGTTGGAACCGATGGTACGGGATTAAAATATTTAGGCGATTCAGGCTGCATTTCTCCCAAAGGTTTTTCCGCCTTTATGGGAGAAAAAGAAAAAGTTCAAACATTCGAAATTTCGTATTCCGAATTACACGATTTTCGGAAAAAATTTCCGCTGTTAAACGATCGCGATTCCTTTCAAATTATAGATTAGTACTTTTCTGTTTTCGCAATTCCTTTCAAATATTACAGTATTTATAACCATTCCTCATAAATATAACTAAACACTTAGTTGTATAACTATAACAATTACAGCGACTAACAAATTTTTTCAAATAATAACTAAGATTTTAGTTTGTAAACTAAATATTTAGTTATATGTTTGTATTGTTGATGTTCTTATTGAAATATGAACGGATTTCAGTAACAATTGGCAACAGGAAAATTGTGGCATTTTAGTGTAAAGATTGAACGGGTTCGAAATAATTATAACCTTAAATTTTGAAATTATGGAACTCAAAAAGTCGAAAAAAGCAAATTTGGAAGATCGGAAAAACCTGTTTTTTCTATTGGGATTGGTAATTGCGTTGGGAACAACTTTACTCGCGTTTGAATGGACCACAAAACCGGCGAAGGTCGATTCTTTAGGTTCGTTACAATCGCAAGACATTGAAGAACAATTTATTCCTATTACACGCGAAAAGGAGCTAACACCGCCACCACCACCACCGCCACCAAAAGTAGTTGAGGTGTTAAACATTGTGGAAGACGATGTTACTATTGTTGATGAACTGGAGTTGGACGACACAGATGCCAATGATGAAACAATAATTGATGTGCTTCCTGTTTTTGAAACCGAAGAAGAAGAGGAAGATTTGCCGCCCAACGGCATTTATAATTTTGTACAGGAGCCGGCTGAATTTCCGGGTGGAACAAGGGCACTTTATTCTTTCATCAATAAAAATGTTCGGTATCCGGTGATTGCTCAGGAAAATGGAGTGCAGGGAAAAGTCTTTGTGAAATTTGTGGTGAATGAACATGGGAAAGTTAGCAATGCCGAAATATTGAGAGGTGCCGATGTTGCATTAAATAACGAGGCTTTGCGTGTAATTAACAGCTTACCCGATTTTAAACCGGGCAGGCAAAGCGGACGAGCTGTAAAAGTTTATTACCATGCGAGTATAAATTTTACACTTCAATAAAATTTTAAACTCTAATATTTTGTGAAATGAAAACATTTAAATTTATTATTTCGGTGCTATTTGTTGTCGCTGCATTTTCGTTCGAAACTGTGGCGCAAGAAAAGAAAGAAAACAGCGAAGTATTTATGATTGTTGAAGAAATGCCTGAATATCCGGGAGGTGAAGATGCGCTTCGGAAAGACATTTCTGATCTTGTAAAATATCCTGATGAAGCAAAAAAGAATGGAATCTCGGGTAAAGTGTATGTTACTTTTGTAGTGGATGAAAACGGGAAAGTTGTAAATCCCAGAATTGCGAGAGGTGTCGATCCGGCCTTGGATAAAGAAGCACTTCGTGTAATGGGATTATTAAAAACTTGGAAACCCGGAAAACAACGCGGGCAAGTGGTAAAAGTTAAATATACAGTTCCCATTAATTTTGCATTACAAGAGACTTTCGGCGATAAAAAAGAACAAAAAGAGATCGGTGAGAATGAAAATGAAGTTTT
>JBNKOT010000057.1:0-5761 GCA_050294855.1 Draconibacterium sp.
GGGAGAAACCGGAACCGGAAAAGAATTGGTTGCGAAAGGAATTCATTACAATTCAAGAAAAAATGCAAAACCTTTTATTGCTGTCAACGTTTCTGCCATTCCGGAAGGTTTGGTTGAAAGCGAATTACTGGGTCACGAAAAAGGGGCGTTTACCGGAGCCGATTTTAAAAAGATCGGAAAATTTGAACAGGCAAACGGTGGAACACTTTTTTTAGATGAAATCGCCGACCTCGACATTAACACGCAGGCAAAAATACTTCGCGTTTTACAGGAAAGAGAGCTGGTTCGTTTGGGCGGACAAGAAACCATTTCGCTCGATGTGCGAATAATTACAGCCACGCATAAAAACCTTGCGACATTGGTTACTGATGGCAAATTCAGACAAGACCTTTATTACAGACTGCTTGGATTGCCAATTGAAGTTCCGCCGCTTCGCCAACGCGGGAACGATATTATTTTACTTGCCAAATTCTTTATTGACGAATTTTGTCGGGAAAATGGGATTGAACCCAAAACACTGTCGAACGAATCGAAACAAATATTACTCTCGTATCATTTCCCTGGAAATATTCGGGAATTAAAAGCTGTTGTTGAATTATCGTGTGTAATGGCCACTCGCGACATCATTAAACCTTCGCATTTAAACATGAATGTGGAAGAAAATATTCAGAACTTATTAGCGTCTGAAAAAACACTAGACGAATACAATCACGAGATTATTCTTTATTTCCTTAATAAATACAACCAAAATGTTCGTATGGTTGCATCGAAACTGGGAATCGGGAAATCGACCATTTACAGAATGCTGCAAAAAGTATAAGACCGGTATAAAACATAAATAAACATCAAAAAAGGATTTCCAAGCGGAAATCCTTTTTTGATGTTCATTTTACACAATTATCCTTCGTAATTGTTAACACCTACAGTTTCCATCGATCGGTCAACTTTTTTAACCAATCCCTGCAATACTTTTCCAGGACCAACTTCGGTAAACGATGTTGCTCCATCTGCTATCATATTTTGCACAATTTGTGTCCATTTCACCGGTGCCGTTAATTGTGAAATCAGGTTTTCTTTAATAACTGAAGGATCGGATACTGGCTTTGTATTTACATTTTGATAAACCGGACAAACGGGTTGACTAAACTTTGTCGCCTCAATTGCAGCCGCTAATTCTTCGCGGGCCGGCTCCATAAACGGAGAATGAAAAGCACCACCAACAACCAGTTTAATTGCGCGTTTTGCGCCTCTTTCGGTCATCATCTCGCAGGCTTTATCGATTCCGGCAACCGAGCCGGAAATGACCAACTGTCCGGGGCAATTATAATTTGCAGGCACAACAACATCATCAATCGAGCTACACACTTCTTCAACAATATTATCTTCCAGCCCAACAATTGCGGCCATTGTCGATGGTGCAATCTCGCAAGCTTTTTGCATGGCCATTGCACGTTTCGAAACAAGTGTTAAACCATCTTCGAAAGTTAAAGTACCGTTTGCAACCAATGCCGAAAATTCACCCAAAGAATGACCAGCAACCATATCGGGAGCAAAATCCTTGATTGTTTTCGCCAATAAAACTGAATGTAAAAAAATAGCCGGCTGTGTTACTTTTGTTTGTTTCAGATCGTCAACTTCACCTTCAAACATAATTTTAGTAATGTCGAAACCTAAAATATCATTCGCTTTTTCAAATAAAACCTTTGCCTCCGCCGAATTTTCATACAAATCTTTTCCCATTCCAGGGTACTGTGCTCCCTGACCGGGAAAAACAAATGCCTTCATAATCTTCAATTTATAGTTCTGCGCAAAGATAAATTATTTTGCCAAGCGGCACAGGTTTCACATTTATAGTCATAAAATTTGAATATTATTTAATAAGATAGACTACTCGACCGTAACGAAACCCATCCCAACGGACACAATAAATAACACCACTCATCAATATAATTTTAAATTATCTGTACAGGTTACATCTTCCAACCTTTGGGTATCTAATTACACCCCGTACCAACAAAACTATGGGATGAAGTTCAGATAAGAAGAACTCTTTTACTTGAAAGAAAAGGACAACTAAACAGAACTACTAAGTTTTACTTATTCAGAGATTTCTTGAAATGTCAATGTGGTAAACCATTTGGGGGAATAATAAAACCTGAAAAAAACTATAATAAGTATTACTGTCCTTTATCAGAAAGGAAATACACATACAAAAAGAAAGAAGGAATAAAGTGTTATATGAGATGTCTACAAATACCATCAACTGATAAAATATTGTGGGACAAAATAGTTGAAATACTTACTGACACCGTGTTATTAAAAAATTCAATAAAACAGAAACTCCTAATAGGTGTTGATTCTGATACTAATAACTTTAAAACCACATTAAGAAAAAAGAAACTTGAATTGGAAGATCTACACGTAAATAAACAACTAATTGAACGAGGGTTAGTTAAAGTTGAATCCAATTATCTATTAAATAAATACACATCAGAAAACGTATATAAATCATTAAAAACCGATTTAAATAAGAAATACAATCTAATATGTTCCAAGATTGAAGTTATTACAAACACCTTAAATCAAATTGGAAAAGAACAACAATGGTTGAATTGGATTGATGAATTAGGAAACCAAATCCAAGATATTAAAAATATAACGGACATTCAGAAGAAAAAGATTCTCAATACTATTTTGAATATTATTAATGTCGTATATGATACCGTAAATAAGGTTCATATTTTGACCATACATTTCAGGATACCTGTATTACAGGACAACCATAAAAACGGTAAAATATCGACCCTAAATGGGGTGTTCGACCCGTCTAAGATTCAATGTTTTCGGGGTGACCAAAATGGTTCCGTTGAAAACTACTCCACGGTTACCGATTTTGCAAGATTTCGCGGCTGATCGACATTACAACCTTTTAATAGCGCGATATGATAAGCTAGCAACTGCAAAGGAATTACGGTCAACAAAGGCGCGAGTGCCGGATGCGATTTTGGAATTTCAATCACGTCGTTTGCTAACTCTTTTAAGCCTTTATCACCTTCTGTAACAATCGCAATTACATTTCCTTTTCGTGCTTTTACTTCTTGAATATTACTGACAATTTTTTCGTAATATTCATCTTGCGGTGCAATTACAACTACGGGTAAATTATCGTCGACAAGCGCAATCGGGCCATGCTTCATCTCACCTGCGGCGTAACCTTCAGCATGAACATACGAAATTTCCTTCAATTTTAAAGCACCTTCCAACGCCACCGGGAAAAGGTATCCGCGCCCTAAATACAGGGCATTTACTGCTTCGTGATATTTTTCTGCAATGGCCTTTATTTTGTCGTTGCTTTCAAGAATAATCCGTCCTTTTTCGGGAATTTCCGAAAGTTCTTTCAACAATTTCTGATATTCTTTTACTCCAATTGTACCTTTTCTGTTAGCCAGTTTGAGTGCAAACATGGTAAGCACGGTAACCTGCGCCGTAAAAGCTTTTGTCGACGCAACTCCAATTTCGACCCCGGCATGCGTATAAACTCCGGCATCGGTTTCGCGCGCTAAACTAGAACCAACTACATTACAAATTCCAATTACCGTTGCTCCCTTCGCTTTTGCCAGATGAAGCGCAGCCAGTGTATCTGCTGTTTCGCCGCTCTGACTGATTAAAATCACCACATCTTTTGATGTTAACACCGGTTTACGGTAACGAAATTCCGAGGCATATTCAACTTCCACCGGAACCTGCGCATATTCTTCGAGCATGTATTCGCCAATTAAAGCCGCATGCCAAGAAGTACCACACCCGATGATAATAATTCGATTGGCTTCTTCAATTTTTGGAAAAACGTTAAGCAAACCTCCCAGAACAATTTCAGAAGAATCGGCTTTTAATCTGCCCCGAAAAGTTTCTTCGATGGTTTTTGGCTGCTCATAAATTTCCTTCATCATAAAGTAGTCGTACTCGCCCTTATCTAACTCCCCTATCTCCAAATCGATGTTGCTGATTTTTACTGAAACCGGATTGTTCCGAACATTTTTTAAAGTAAATCCATCTTTTTGAATGATGGCAATATCTTCGTCGTTCAAATAAATTACCTGACTTGTATATTCGGCAATAGGCGATGCGTCGCTGGCTATAAAATATTCTCCCTTTCCGAGACCAACCACAAGCGGACTCCCTTTTCGCGCCACCACAATTTTATTATTTTCGTTTTTACACAAAACCGCAATTCCATAAGCGCCAACTACCTTCGACAAAGCCAACTGAACAGCAGCTTCAGAATTTATTTCCTCATCTTTATTGTAAAAATATTCGATCAGGTTGGCCAAAACTTCAGTGTCGGTTTCGCTGTAAAACACATATCCATGCTTTATTAAATCCTCTTTCAGATTCGCATAATTTTCGATAATTCCATTATGAACCACCGAAAAAACTCCGTTCATCGAACTGTGCGGATGTGCATTTTCGTCGCTTGGTTCTCCATGCGTTGCCCAGCGTGTATGACCGATCCCAATTGTTCCACGTGCTTTGCTCACCTCAATAAATTCTTCGAGATCAGAAACCTTTCCTTTTTTCTTGAAGTTTTCGAGCGAGCCGTTTAACAATGCAACTCCGGCAGAGTCGTAGCCACGATATTCCAGTCTTTTTAATCCGTTTATTAAAATTGGGTAAGCCTGTTTTTCTCCGATATATCCAACTATTCCACACATAATTTAATTATTTTGAAGGGTTAGTAATTCAATTGTCCGGTTCATTTTTTTGATCATATCGTCGCCCAGTTTTTCCTTTTTCTCCATGTGGAGTTTTATGGTTTTTACCGTATCGTTATTTTCAAACTCGCCACGCACTTCGGCAAAATCGAGTTCGCGCGCACCATTTTGTCCGTCAACTCCAAAACCTGTCATTTTTACCATCGAAAACTCTTTTTTAGCATCTTCGTATAAAAACTGATCGATTGCCAAAACACAAGTTTTCCACTTATCTACAACTTTTATTACATCTTCGGCTTTAAATTCACTAATGGGTTTATTGTAGAATTGTTTCAGGATATCAATTGTCCATGTCCACTCGTAATTGTAATAGTTTTTATGCATCCTTGCCATTCCGGAATTCAACTCTTCCAACGACGACAAACTCCCCTCTTCTACCGAAGTTAATAACTGATCAAGCGCTTCGTAAGGGCAAATCAGACCCGACAAATCAACCCAATTCCCTTTTCCTAATTTCGAATCGGGCTGCAAGGCTTTTCTAATCTGGTCGTCATTTTTAAAATCTCCCTCTTTTAAACGGGTTATGATTGAATTTCCGATAAATTTCCAGATCGCCATTTCGTATAACTGAATTCCGCGGTCGAGTGCACGTTTTTCAATTTTCATTTTATCGTAACTGTATTGCGTTGCATACTCGCCCGACGATTTACGGATATCCAAAAGTTTATTACGACCATCGATCATTTTATGAATGGTGTACGGACTCAACAAATTAAAATTGATCAGATCGAGCAAATTAGAATCGGTTCGTTTATCGCGACGCGGCCATTTTTGAGTATCGCGAATGGTTCCGATACTTTTCAAATTGATGGCCGGCACCAGAATACTCTCATCGTTGCTTTCGATCAAATACGAAAATGGAAACTGGGTAGTATCGCAATGTTTATAATGACGACCCATTACCAAAGAAAAAGCTCCGATTCTTGAGGGCCACAACAAATACGAATCACTCGTAGTTTTTGCACCCCGTTCCATGATCCCTTGATGGA
>JBNKOT010000058.1:0-4417 GCA_050294855.1 Draconibacterium sp.
AAATAATCTGACACTCGAAAGTCATTCTGTATTTCAGGATCGCGAAATAACGCGCACCAACAAATACACCCTCGACGGAAAAGAATGTGTAAATACTGGATTCAGAGACTCTGAAATTAAATCGACAGCAATTTGGTCTGCCGATAAAAAATCGTTAACCATTTCCTCCAAATTCGAGATGCAAAACGGAGAAATGAAAATGACCGCGGTTTACAAAATCGACAACGGTAATTTGGTGGTCGAATCGTCATCGTCATCATCGTTTGGTGACCGTTCAGAAACTCAGGTATTCGACAAAAAATAAACAATTACTAATCACCTGATTAAAATTACCAGATTATGAAAAAGACTTTTTTCCTGCTTGCAGCAATTTTGTTTTCTGTTGTTGTAAGTGCACAAATCGACCTTTCCGGAACATGGAAATTAAACACTTCGAAAAGTAAACTTGGCGACCAGTTCAGCATGGCTCCAAAAGAAATTATTGTGGTTCATAAAGGCAATGATTTAAGCGTTGAAAAACATTCCGAATTTCAGGGACAGGAGTTTTCATCGACCGACAAATTTACGCTCGACGGAAAAGAATGCACTAATGTCGGATTTATGGACACCGAAAAAAAATCGACAGTAGTTTGGGCCGATGACAAAAAATCGCTAAAAATAACTTCGAAAATACCCATGCAGGGCGAAACCATGACCATTACCGAAGTTTTCAAAAAAGATGGTGCAAATATGGTTATCGAATCTAAAGCATCTTCATCTTACGGAGATTTGGAAGAAACGCAGGTATACGATAAAAAATAAAATCTACGAAATATTGAGGTAATACTTTAAGAAAGTCGCGACATTCAAATTGCACAATGTCGCGGCTTTTTTATTTCAAAAAATTGAAGTCAGGATTCTGGAATTTTTCATTTATTTTTAAATCTTCTAAACTAAATAAATGATCAAACCTATTTTTCAAAATGCACTGTAAACGTTTTCCAACCTTATTAATTATCACATCACTTTTCGTTTTTTTCAGTTGCTCAGATACTGAAAAAGAAATCGATAAAATAGATCGTTTCTCTCTGGTTACGAGGCACAATGTAATGATTAACGAATTCGATTCGCTCAATTCTTTAACGGTTGGAAACGGAGAATTTGCATTTACTGTCGATGCCACCGGATTACAAACTTTTCCTGAAATTTACGAAAATGGAGTTTGCCTCGGAACCATGTCGGAATGGGGTTGGCACAGTTTCCCAAATATCTCCGATTATAAAAGAGATGAAACTTTTAAATATTATGAAGTTGAAGGGAGAGAAGTTCCCTACTCCATTCAGCGGAACGAACCAGAACGCAAAAAAGACGCTTCCAATTATTTCAGGGTAAATCCACATCGTTTACTTTTAGGAAATCTTGGTTTGGAGTTGGCAGATGCGAATCAAAAAATGATTCTGCCTAAATCGATTCAAAATATCGATCAACAATTAAATTTGTGGGAAGGCGTGATTACCAGTTCATTCGAAATTGAAAACGAAAAAACCGAAGTTCAAACTTTTTGCAGCCCGAACAAAGATCTAATCTCGGTTCAGGTTAAATCGGAACGATTAAATAGAGGTTTGCTAGGTGTCAAAATTCAGTTTCCTTATCCAACTGGCAATCATGTCGACAATGCTTCCGATTGGGGGAAAAAAGATTTACACAAAAGTACAATTATCAGTCGAACTACAAACAGCGCACTTTTTCAACACAGCATCGACACGACCACTTATTTTGCACAACTCAGCTGGACAGGAAAGGCTGATTTAATTGAAAAAGAAAAACACTATTTTGTGCTTCAGCCCACAACAAATTCTGCGGAACTGAATGTTGAACTTGAATATCGTTCCAAAAACAATTTTGACAAACCGCGATCGTTTGCTGAAAAAAAACTTGAAAATACATCGTTTTGGAAATCATTTTGGGAAGAAGGCGGTATTGTTGATCTTTCGGAAACTGCCGATAAAAGGGCCTTTGAATTGGAACGAAGAATTATTTTATCGCAATATTTAACAAGAATTCAATGCACCGGAAATTATCCTCCGCAGGAAACCGGGTTAACTTTGAATAGCTGGTACGGCAAATTTCATCTGGAAATGCACTGGTGGCACGCTGCGCATTGGGCGTACTGGAACCGTCCCGAACTACTTGAAAAGAGTATGGATTATTATTTCGCAATTTTAAAAAAGGCAAAAGAAAAAGCGCAATTGCAAGGTTACGAAGGAGCACGTTGGCCAAAAATGACCGACAATCAGGGAAACGACAGTCCTTCGGATGTTGGTGAATTTTTAATTTGGCAGGAGCCGCACATCATTTATTTTGCCGAACAACTTTACAGGGCAAAAAAAGATGCGAAAACACTAAAAAAGTACACGCCCTTGATTACTGAAACAGCAAATTTTATGGCTGATTTTGCCAGCTGGGATGAAAAAAACAAACGATTTATACTTGGTCCACCATTAATTCCGGCGCAGGAAAGTCTGGAAAAAGAAATAACTTTTAATCCTCCTTTCGAATTGGCTTATTGGTACTGGGGACTTTCTACTGCTCAGAAATGGTTGAAAAGACAAGGGCTCCCTGCCAATCCAGAATGGCAAAAAGTAATCGGTTATTTATCGGAATTTGCACAAAAAAACGGACTGTATCTGGCGGCTGAGAGTGCACCCGATTCGTACGAAAACGAGGAATATTATTCCGATCATCCGATGGTGCTCGGTGCTTTTGGAATTTTACCCGAAACGCTGAAAATAGATACCTTGGTTATGAAAAACACCTTTGATTATATCGAAAAAAACTGGAACTGGGAACGTACCTGGGTTGGGATTATCCGATGGCAGCTATGTGTGCCACTCGTTTGAGCAAACCGGATCAGGCAATCGATTTGCTTTTAAAAGATGTACTAAAAAATACTTACTTAAAAAATGGTCACAATTATCAGGGAGAACGTCTGCGCATTTATTTACCCGGAAATGGCGGACTGCTCACGGCAATTTCGATGATGTGTGCCGGATTTGAAGGAAACACAAAATCGAATCCCGGGTTTCCGGATGATTGGAAAGTAAAATGGGAAAACTTAACACCTGTTTTTTAATCAGTGATTTAATTCTTTGATTTTAAAGGCAATATAAATTCGAAATATTCCAATCAGAATAAACGAAACAGCGGTCCACAAAGCGATGGTAAAACCAATAATATTGGGATGCCAAAGTAAAATTGCAGCGTTCACAATTAGAATCAATCCAAAAATCAATGGATTTTTCCAACGCTCATGATTTGCATTTTTAAGTTCGATGGCTCTTTTAATTCTTTCTCCACCTTTAAAAATGAGCCAAAAACTAATCAGCACACTAATGATGAGCAAAATAGTTGTCGGATTAATAATGAGTAAAAGCCCCAAAACAATATTTAAAAGGCCTCCCAACAAATACGACCAGTAATCGAGAACCAACTTTCTATTTTTTAGCGCAACATAAATTTCGAGCACTCCACTGCCAAAAATTACGACTCCAAACAGAATCGATAAAGTTTTAAAACTATCGATGGGTGCCGAAAAAAACCAGATGCCAAAAAACAATAATACTATTCCGGAAATTAAAGAAATCCACCAGTAATTTTTTCTGCCACTTGCCTGAGTGTTTTGCATCGTCGTTGATTTAGAAATACAATTCATTAAAAATACAGATAATTAATAAAAGAATTAGACTTTGCCACCCGCTATTTTTTCTTGAAAGGAAAGCACAAAACGCACTTACTCACAATTAGCTGTTGATAAAAACAACAACTAACTCAATTGTTATCAGGCACAATATTTTAAATTGCATCACCTTATTTTTTATCTTTAAATATTTCATAGAAAAATTCAGGGTAGTGTTCAAACTACCCTTTTTCTTTTTGTTTTCTTATTTTGTCACCCCAATCCATCTTACTCTACTATTGTAACACAATTTCTTTTCAGCTTTTCACCAAAAATGCTGGAAGTTTGAATGACGGCATTTTCCTCCTATCCATTCAATGAATCCAATTCAAGAACTATGTTGTATAACCTTTCGTTATGTGACCAAAATCCTAGAATTGAATAATTAATTATGTGTAATTTTGTCACATTCTAAAAATCAAAAAAAGATGTCTAAAATACGAAAAGTAGATGCGCTTAATTATCATAAAAAAGGACGCGCAGGAAAAATCGAAGTAATCCCAACAAAACCGCATAATACACAATACGATTTGTCGCTGGCCTATACCCCGGGTGTTGCACAACCTTGTCTCGAAATTGAACGGGATAGGGATAATGTATATAAATACACTGCCAAAGGAAATTTGGTGGCAGTAATTTCTAATGGCACCGCCGTTCTTGGCCTTGGCGACATTGGTCCCGAAGCCGGAAAACCGGTGATGG
>JBNKOT010000059.1:0-2766 GCA_050294855.1 Draconibacterium sp.
GAATATAAATTACTCTAATCATCAATGTTTCCTTCATGAAAGACAGTGATAAAACAAAAGCGCAACTTTTACAGGAGTTGGATGAACTACAGCAAAAATATCAAATACTAAAAAACTCCGTCGAAATTTCGAATCGGCAAACTGAGTCTGAAGTTTTGAAGAACACACCGAAGCGGCTGGAGAGCTTGCTGAGAAATTCACCTGTTATATTATTCGACCAGGATTTGGAACTTCGTTATACCTGGATTTTCAACCCAAACCCGGCTTTCGACACAAAAACGGTACTTGGAAAAACAGATGCAGAACTGCTTTCGGAAGAGGATGCCAAACAATTGACAAAAATAAAACAACGAGTACTTGAAACCGGAATAGCGGCCAGAGAAATAGTAGGAATAACAATAAACGAAAAGGCCTTTTATTACGACCTTGAGGTTGATCCCTTAACTGACAACAATAATAATATCTGTGGTTTGAGCTGTATTTCTACCGATATCACCGAGCATAAACTTTCTAAACTCGCAGTAAAGAAAAGTGAAGAAAAATTAAACACTGTTTTTAATGTGATGGAAGAGGGCATGGCATTAAATGAGTTTGTTTTTGATGATCAAGGAGAAATAATCGATTACAAAATCCTTGAAATAAATAAGTCGTTCGAACGTATTACGTCGCTCTCCCGGAAACAGGCTGTCGGCAGTCTGGCCACACAAATCTACGGCGTAACCAAAGAATACATAAACACTTTCTGGAAAAAACATATCAACGATAAACACGCGATTAAAACAGAATATTTCGACGAAAATCATAAACGCTGGATAAGTATATCCACTTCGATCCCGTTTCAAAATAAGTTTTCAACAGTATTTTTCGATATTACAGAGCATAAACTTGCAGAAGAAGCATTAAAAAACAGCCAGAGCGAACTG
This sequence comes from Draconibacterium sp., assembly GCA_050294855.1. Lineage (GTDB taxonomy): Bacteria > Bacteroidota > Bacteroidia > Bacteroidales > Prolixibacteraceae > Draconibacterium. The sequence goes on from JBNKOT010000059.1 coordinate 924, forward strand.
CACGAGTACTGGGAAAACGATATCTCGGCTAATTACTTGGTTTCTGTTGAAGGCGAGATTTTTAGCTGCAATAAAACATTCCTTAAAATATTCGGTTTTGAAGAAAAGCCGTTGACCGAAAAATTCAATATCACAACTTTGTATAAAAATCCGGAAGACCGGAAAAAACTAATCAGCCAAATAAGAGAAAAAGGGCGGGTTGAAAATTACGAGTTGGAATACATCTCTCGCGACGGAAAAACCATTTATGCGCTCGTTAATGCCATTGGTTTATTCAATCAGTCTGCCGAACTAATTCAAACAAGGAATTATATGGTTGATATTACCGACCGAAAGATTGCCGAAAATAAATTGCATGAAAGTCAACAAAATCTTCAGGAAAAAGTAAACGAACTGAGTTTACTCTCCGAATCCACTTCTGCCTTATTAGAACTAAAAACAAAAGACGACATATATAATTACATCGGAGAAAAAATCTATCAGCTTTCCGGTGCCGATTATATGATTTCGACTGAATACAATAAACAGGATGAATCTACTTCTGTCAAACAAATGTTTGGCATGAAATCGTATGTCGACAAAATCACCCAACTCATCGGCGTTAATGTCGACCAAATTAAAGTTCCGGTTAAAGATACTGTTGCCAAAAAGCAAATAATGTTTCAACGGAAGATCTATCAGGTGGAAGGGGGTATTTATGAAATAGTCATCCAAAATCTTCCTAAAATAGTTTGTAAAAGCATTGAACGTTTAATGGGAATTGACAAATTATTTTCGGTTGGATTTATGTGGGAAGGGCATTATTATGGATCAATTTCATTGGGATATAAAACGAGAAACCAATTAAAAAACCAAGAATTAATTGAAACCATTGTAAATCAATCTGCGCTTGCACTTGGCAAAAAGTATTTCGAAGAATCCTTACTGGAAAGTGAATTAAAATACCGTAGCATATTTGAAAATACAGGGACATCAACCATAATTGTAGATGAGGATTCAACCATTTTACTTGCCAACGAAGAATGCTACAAAGTTACAGGTTTTACTCCGGAACAAATGATTGGAACCAGTTGGACAAAATATGTAGCTCCCGACAGCCTCGACCAGATCGTGCAAAACAGCATGCTTCGGAAACAAAATCCTGAAAATATACCGACCAGATATGAATCTCGTTTGATTAATGCCCGGGGTGAAGAAAGAGTTACCAATCTGACCATTGGATACATTCCTTCTTCAAAACAAACGGTTATTTCCATGCTCGATATTACCGAGCGCAAAAAGTCGGAACAAAAAATTAACATGCTTGCCCATTCTTTAAAAAGTATTAATGAATGTGTAAGTATAACCGATCGTGACGATAGAATTATTTATGTCAACCAATCTTTCTTAAAAACCTATGGCTATACAGAAAAAGAGCTGGTCGGCAAAAATATAAGCATTGTCCGTTCATCAGACAATTTGACGGAGAACATTGATAAGATTTTACCTACTACTATTCTGGGAGGCTGGAAAGGCGAATTGATGAATAAAAGAAAAGATGGGAGTGAATTCCTTATTTATCTTTCCACAACTGTTATTAAAGGAAACGACGGTAAACCTTTGGGATTAGTTGGTGTGGCTTCGGATATTACCGAGCAGAAGAAAGCCGGAGAAAAATTAATAAAAGCTTTAGAAAAAGCACAAGAATCGGATCGATTAAAATCGGCATTCCTGACCAACATGAGCCACGAGATTCGTACTCCTATGAATGGTATTTTAGGTTTTATAGAGCTCCTTAAAACTCCCGATCTATCCGGGAAAGAGCAAAAAGAATACATCGAAATTGTCACTAAAAGTGGAAACA
>JBNKOT010000060.1:0-3589 GCA_050294855.1 Draconibacterium sp.
TCTGAAGTGGTTACTCCACCGATCAGCACAATTCGGCAACCCGGTTTTGAAATGGGGAAAAAAGCAGCCGAACTTTTAATCAATCAGGTTTTGAGCACTGAAAAAACTGTTTTTGAAACCATTACAATGCCAACCGAATTAATTATTCGACAATCTTCCTTAAAACAATAGAATTATTATCATAAAAAAGCCTCTTTATCAAAGGATAAAGAGGCTTTTTGATCTCTTCGAGATTCCGGGTTACTCGTCTATAGAAATAGCTTCAACCGGACAAACTTCAGCGCAAGAACCGCAATCAGTACAAAGATCAGCGTCAATTGTGTAGATATCACCTTCAGCAATTGCATCTACCGGACATTCGTCGATACATGTTCCACACGCAATACATTCATCAGAAATTTTATATGCCATAATAGCGTTTTTTTAAATTAAACATTTTTGTGCGAAGCAAAAGTACAAAGAATAAGAAAAAATCAAAGTTCAGATACAACTAATTTAATAGGATTAACATACTTTTAAGGTAAGCATCTGACTTTTATTAAATTACCTCAAAACTATTTTGAACGCTTTCTTAATCTTCTTTTTATTAGTTTTGTTCAATCAAATTTGTAATTATGAATTTAGAGTGGCTTTTAGACTATAATCCGGTTTTACTGGCGCTTTTCGCAGCCTTATTTACCTGGGCAATTACTGCTTTGGGAGCAGCCATGGTTTTTTTCTTTAAAAAGATAAATCAAAAAATATTGAATTCGATGCTTGGTTTTGCTGCAGGCGTTATGATAGCTGCCAGTTTTTGGTCTCTATTAAAACCTGCAATTGAAATGACTGAAGCTCGAGGTGATATTTCTTGGATTCCTGCCGTTGTTGGTTTTTTGTCGGGAGGTGCATTTTTACTGCTGATCGATAAAATCCTACCTCACTTGCATTTAGGATTAAAAATTGAAAACGCCGAAGGAATTCCAACTTCATGGAAAAGAAGTGTTTTGCTGACACTGGCAATTACACTTCACAATATACCGGAAGGTTTGGCGATTGGGGTTGCTTTTGGAGCACTTGCCAGTAATCCCGAAGCCGGTGCTTTGGCTGGTGCAGTTGCTCTTGCTTTAGGTATCGGCTTACAAAATTTCCCCGAAGGTGCAGCCATTTCTATTCCGCTTCGTCGTGAAGGATTTTCAAGATTAAAAGCTTTTAATTACGGACAACTATCCGGAATTGTAGAACCAATTGCAGCTGTTTTAGGTGCTTATCTGGTTTTAGCAGTTGCCCCAATTCTTCCTTATGCATTATCGTTTGCAGCCGGTGCTATGATTTTTGTGGTGGTTGAAGAATTAATTCCCGAATCGCAAACCGGAAACGAAACCGATTGGTCGACAATTGGTGCAATGCTTGGTTTTGCAACCATGATGTTGCTCGATGTCGCCCTGGGCTAAGAAGAAGTGTTCAAGGACAGTAATCAGTTGCAGTTTAACAGTTTGTTATTTTAGATATTTTGCAATTTCTCACTTTCACATTTTATCAATTTAACACTTCACTTCTTTACCTCTTTTTTATAATATCTGCAAACTTCAGTTAAACCACATTTTTCGCATTTGGGTTTTCTGGCCACACAAGTATATCTGCCGTGCAAAATTAACCAGTGGTGGCCTTTAGGGACCAATTCGAGGGGGAAGTATTTCATGAGTTGTTGTTCGGTTGCCAATGGAGTTTTTGCGTTGGTACTTAAACCGATTCTTGCTGCCACCCGAAAAACATGGGTATCGACTGCCATGGTTGGTTTGTTATAAACCACAGATGCAATTACGTTGGCAGTTTTCCTTCCAACTCCGGGCAATTTTTGAAGATCGTCGACATCGCCGGGCACCACTCCATCGAACAATTCGATTAATTTTTGTGCCATCCCGACCAAATGTTTTGCTTTGTTATTGGGATACGAACAACTTTTAATGTAATCGAAAACTTCAGCGGGTTCAACTTCTGCCATTTTTTGTGGCGTTGGAAATCTTTTTAAAAGTTCGGGAGTAATTAAATTCACACGTTTGTCGGTGCACTGTGCCGATAAAATAACAGCTACAATTAAAGCAAACGGATTTTCATACTCCAGCTCGGTTTCTGCGATGGGCATCGTCTCCTCGAAATATCGAATCACAAAGTCGAATAATTCCGCTTTTTTCATAAATCATTAATTTTTTCACAAAATAATCTAAAAATCCCAACACTTACTGTAACAAAATTGTTTTTTATCTGTCTAAATGAATAAAGTTGCTTACTTCTAACATTTCTCCCCTCTTATAGAAATGGTTTTAAATTAGCAATTAAACAGACTTAAAAAGCCGGTCATTACCGGCTTTTTTATTTCATAAAATGTTTAGTTATTTTTCTACTAAAATGTAATTTGAACTTGCAATCCGGGAGATCCGTTTTTAAAGAAATCGTTAAAATAAATTTCTGGTTTTAAAATAATGCTGTTACTAATTTGTTTGTGAACAGAAATTTTAAAAGTATTTTTTTCAAAAAGATCGTTTCCCCTGTTAACCAGATAACCCGCCGAAATTCCATACCAATTTGCCTTTTGTGGATCCAAAGAAAAATTCCGCACATAACCTAGCGATAAAAAACCATTGAGATCGAAACTTCCGGCTTGTTCCGAATCGATAAAATCGTAAAGCAATTCGTAATCGGCAAAATATTTATGCTTCAGAATTCCTTTTGTAGCAAAAGCCAGTCCCAGTCTAAAATTAAAACCTGTAACAAATTCATTGTGAATCAATCCCGTTACAACTCCGGCATTTAACTCCATCATATCGAGCGAAAAAGGCGGTACTTCTCCAACAAAATAAGAGTTAAAATCGCCGCTGTTATTTTCTACTAACCAACCCGTAGTCTTTTTCCGGTTCTCCGGAATTTCCTTGTCGGCAGCAAGTAATTTTGACTGAAAGTCGGAAGAATCAACCGCTTTTGCATCCTCCAGGTTTTCAACGAATAAACGAACCAGATAATCTGCATCTTCCATTTCCAAAACAAAATTACCAAAATCAGTTTCAAGAAATTTCCCATCCTTTACCACAATTGTTTTGTCGTTAATTTTTACGGTTTTTAATTGCAATTTTTTGAAATCAATTTCTTCCCCTCCCACAAAACCTGTTAACGAAACAACAACTCGTTCTCCGTTTTCCGGCGTTTTTATTTCCACATTTTCGATGGCAAGTAAAAGTTCATTCACTTTTGCGACAATATCCGCTTTTTCCAAGGTATTTTTTTTCAAATCGAATGTCGCCACTTCTAGCAAAACATTTTCGAACTTAATTCGAACTGTGTCAGGTTTAACTTTTATCTTTTCGTTTGCAAAACCGTTGCTTGTTAGAACAACCAAAAAAATAGTAAGTAGAAATTGTTTAATTGTTTTCATGTTTCAAAATTTAATATTTTCAATTTAATTGTTTGTAATTCTCTGTTTGTGCATGCGTTTCTATTTATTACTATTCAATATTGAAACACATTTTCAAGGATACTGTATTTTTATTTTTTTAAGAGCGAAGAATTGAGATCGTAATTTATGTTCTGGTTGGGTACTTTTAAAAGTTGCAATTTC
>JBNKOT010000061.1:0-3856 GCA_050294855.1 Draconibacterium sp.
GTGTAACCGGGCAATAAAAGTTGCGTCCAAAGGGCAGAAACAAAAAAATAAACAATTAAAATTAAATATCATGGAAGGATTATTTGTACCGATTGCATTTTTTTTAATGATTTTTGCAATTTTATACGTGTACTACACAACACGTTCGAGAGAAAGATTGGCGCTTGTAGAAAAAGGTGTCGATGCAGGTATTTTTAAAATCGATCCGGTAAGAAAACGACTGGATTTAGTAAAATGGGGAATTTTTATGATGGCACTTGCCATTGGAGTTGTTACCGGCTTTGCACTTTCGACTGTTATTAACGATGTGGTTGCATTTTTTACAACGATACTGCTGTGCGGAGGTTTAGGATTGATAGTTGCTTATTTTGTGATTAAAAAACTGGCAAAGGAAGAAGAATAATTTTGAGTGAAATATAAAAAAAGGCGGATAAAAACTATCCGCCTTTTTTTTGCTTTATTCGGTGTAATATCGAATGACCTTTTCAATCGCAACAGTACAAACGGGGCAAAAACCTTTCGATTCATTACTTTTCATTCTGCAGTCGATAAACGGACTGTAAATACCTTTGCTCATGTAACCGCCACCTTCGTATACTCCAACCGTATTACTGAATTTATCTTTTCTCGGTGTTGGAACGGGTGTCGATTTATCGATGCTTTTTTTCCACTTGACATCGAAATTTACCAAAGTTGTTAGATTGGGTTCCCAGGGTTCGGTTTCAAGATTATAAAAATTTTCGTAGGCAACCGACGAGTTGTAATATTCATCGCCCAAACCGGCAAATCCATGTCCGAATTCGTGTACAAAAACTTCTTTTGTAAGTTCGTTATCAGCCGAACAAACCGAAACAAAATTATAAAAACCGCCTCCTCCGTACCTTTCTGTATTTACTAAAACATAAATGTGGTCGTAGGCAACTTCGGAAGCCGCATCGTAAATGGTTTTCATGTCGCTAATTGTTAAATAGCGAGGTAAATCGAAGGTGTAAAACGACGAATTAAAATGCGTGTTTTTATAAATGCGTTCGCCCGGAATATCGGTGCCCGATTCAACCGACGGAGTAAATACAGCATTCACATTAAATTTGCTCTTTTCCGTTTTAAAAGGTTCTTCCTCGAATAAATAATCGGTTACGCGTTTTGCATCGGCAATAAATTTGTCCATTTCAGATTTGGTATAACCTTCGGCTAAAATTACCAGGTCGACTTTGTTCTGAGCTTTGCCATTTTTAAGTATTTCAATCGATTCGTAGGGAAGATTTTCTTCATTCAGAATAAAATAATTTTTTGGATCGATTTCGCACGAATATATTTTTTCGAAAATTCCATCCCATTGTCGTGCATCGATTTCCAGTCTAATATTTTTCTTTGGGAAAGGAAAAATGGCAGCCTGATAAAATGTTTTGTTGGTAGTTTTTGCTTCGGCAGTGGTTTGCCATTCCTGAAAAAGTATGCTAAATCCTTTCGAAAAAAGCAAACTGTCGGATTTTAAGTCGAACACGCGAAAGCGGTAAGTACCGTAATTAAACGGATCGATTAAATTGGTTTTCGATCCTCCCCAAAATGGTTCTTGTTTTATTTGTTCAGGATAAACTTTTATTTCCTGATGATTTCCACCCAAGAGAAAATCAAATCGCATCGATTGGTTTTTGAAATATTTATTAAAATCTACCTGTGCGAAGGTAACAACAGGAAAACTTAAAAGGAATAACAGAATTTTTAGCTTCATCTCGGTCGCATTTATTATTTTTGGCTGAAAATAATAAATATCAGCAAACCAAAGTATGAGAACAATCTATAAATTAGTATTAGACTACATTCGCGAAATTCCGGGATCAGAAGTTATTGCCAAACCAACAACAGCTATTGTATGTATTCTCGCCATAATTTTGGTGGCTTGGCTGGCTCATTTTATAACCACTCGTGTTTTATTGAAAATTGTAAGACGCATTGCCAAGCGTACAAAAACCGAATGGGATGATATTTTAATTGAGAACAAAGTTTTTAGCGGACTTGCGCATTTGGTTCCTGCGTTTATTTTGGTTTATACCGCCAATTTTTCGTTCCCACCAAACGTCTCGAATCTTGAGGAACTGGGTAGCGATATAATTGCGAAATTATCGGTCGATTACTATTTAGGGCTTGCTGCATTTTTGCATAAAATAGCCAAAATGTACTTTATCTTTATTATTATTTACGTGGCGAATGCTTTGTTAAATTCGGCATTGGAGATATATAATACAACAGCATATGCACTTCACCGACCAATTAAAGGTTATGTTCAGCTGGTGAAAATTCTGGTTTATTTTATGTCGGCGATTATGATTATTTCCATCCTTTTGGAAAGAGATCCAACCTATCTTTTAACCGGTTTGGGTGCTGTTGCAGCCGTTTTGTTGTTGGTGTTTAAAGACACGATTCTCGGATTTGTTGCCTCTATTCAGTTGTCGGCCAACAACATGGTGAAAATCGGCGATTGGATCGAAATGAAAAGTCATGGTGCCGATGGAACCGTTTTAGACATAACTTTAAATACGGTAAAAGTTCAGAATTGGGATAAAACAATTTCTACCATTCCAACCTACGCGTTGGTTTCCGAGTCGTTTAACAACTGGAAAGGAATGGAAGAATCGGATGGCCGGAGAATTAAACGTGCAGTTTCGATCGATATGAGTACAATAAAGTTTTGCGATGCAGCTATGTTGCATCGTTTTGAAAAGTTTGATCTGATTCGTACATATGTTATTCAAAAGGAAAAGGAATTAAAAGAATACAATGCAGGTAAAAATTTGTCGGAAGAGGATTATATTAGTGGACGGCATCAAACCAATGTTGGAATTTTTAGAAAGTACCTGGAAGTTTTTTTGCAACAACATCCGATGATTAATACTGAAATGACTTTTTTGGTGCGTCAATTGCATCCGACAGGAAAAGGTTTGCCCATCGAAATCTATGTATTTTCGAAAGATCAGCGCTGGGCAAATTATGAGGCCATTCAATCCGATATTTTTGATCATATTCTTGCTGTTATTCCGGAGTTTGAATTAAAAGTATTTCAGGAACCTTCGGGAGCCGATTTTTCGAACCTGGCAAAACGGGTTTAAATCGACGCAATAATGACTAATATCAGCTTTTACTTACGATTTGTTACATATGGCGCAATAATGTTGGCTCATACTTAGTTATTGTAAATAATTTGTACATTTGAATGTTAATTTGAAACTTGAAAACTGTTAATCGCATATGGAAAATTATAGTGAATATGAAGAACAAGCCGCTGATATTGATCAGTTGGATGAAAAAATATTAAAGCTTATTACAAAAAATGCCCGGATTCCTTTTCTGGAAGTAGCCAGAGAATGTGGCGTTTCCGGAGCCGCTATTCACCAACGGGTTCAACGATTATTAAACATTGGTGTGGTGAAGGGAAGCGAATTTATTGTAAGTCCGCAGAAGTTAGGTTACAATACCTGTGCTTACATGGGTATTTATCTCGAAAAAGCAAAATATCACAACGAAGTAGTGGCGGCTTTACGAAGTATTCCCGAAGTTGTTGAATGCCATTATACAACCGGACAATACGCTATTTTTGTAAAAATACAGACCAAAACAAATAAGCATTTAAAGCGTTTGATCGATCACGAACTTCAGGATGTTGAAGGGATTGCACGAACCGAAACCTTTATTTCGCTCGAAATGGATTTTAAACGACAAGTACCGATTAAATAAGAAAAGGCCGGTGATTCACCGGCCTTTTTTATGATCAAAATTCACTCTTGATTTTTATTCTTCTTTATAAACAAAATCGTACGATTCGTCGTGCTGACTAATGTCGAGCCCGATTTTTTCTCCG
>JBNKOT010000062.1:0-2224 GCA_050294855.1 Draconibacterium sp.
CGGTAAAGATTCGATTTTATACGATGGTGCGATGAGTAAAATTGAGGCCTTACAAAATGCAGAATCAGCAGTAATAATCGGAGCTAATTTTACTTTCGAATACATTATTACAAACGCTCTGCGCACCCGGCACGATTTAACAATTACCAGCGGAAAAGATTCTGAAAATTTTCCGATCCGACATGTTCCTCCTACTTTTGGAAGCTCGCATTTGATTTACGAAAACCAAAAATTATATTTCGATTTCAGCGTCGATTATTCCGGAAAATTAAGATACGATCAGCTGTCGCCCGACGAGCAGGCTAAACCACATCTTTATCTGCCCGACGAAGATGGAAATCCATATTCTCCCGGCTGGTTTACGCTGAATTTCAAAACCAGCTACAAACTGAAAAAGAATTTAACCTTAGGTGCCGGAGTTGAAAACATTCTCGACAATCGTTACCGAACTTATTCATCGGGAATTGTTGCTCCGGGAATCAACATAATAGCATCGATCCTTTATCATTTTTAGCTTATTCGGCTCCATTTTAATATTTTGTAAAAAAAGCTTCCCGAAAGTAATAAAATACAACATTGGTCGTTTTGTGTGCAGAAGGCAGAAAGTCAATCAAAATTTAGTTTATTTAATTCGGTATTGCCTTCGTACGGAAGGGGCGGTAATTCGCCCCTTTTTATTTTTCTATTTTTGAAAGATGAAGAAAATTAAAAACAGGGAACAGTTTATCGAACTTTGCGATTGGTGCATCGAAAAAGAACCAAAGTTGGAAGCTGTGATTCAGCAATTTGATTACCCTCCTTTTTGGCACCGCGAAGCGAATTTCGAAACACTCATTCTCACCATCCTTGAACAACAGGTTTCGCTGGCATCGGCAAAAGCAGCCTACAATAAACTGGAAGAAAAACTGGGAAATATTTCTCCTGAAAACCTTTTAAAGCTGAATGACGAAGAATTGCGCGCTTGTTCTTTTAGCCGACAAAAAATTATTTATAGCAGAATTTTAGCCACCGAAATTGTCGAAGGCAGAATTCAACTCGAAATCCTGAATAATTTATCTGAAGAAGAAATCAGAAAAATCTTAATCAGGCTAAAAGGAATTGGCAACTGGACAATTGATATGTATGTTTTAATGAGTTTACACTTTGCCGACATTTTTCCTCCCGGCGATCTGGCAACTATAAAATCTGTATACGAACTCGAACTGGTTCCCATCGAAAGTTCAAAAGATGAAATAATCAAATCGATGAAAAGGTTTTCGCCTCATCAATCGGTTGTAACCTACATTTTGTGGCACTACTACATCGAAAAACGAAACCTGAAATTGGAGTAAAGCCGGGCAAAAAACTGCAATGCTTTTGTTACCTTTACAAAAACTACATTTTGATAATCGATAATAAAATAAGCAAAACTCTCGATGGTCCTTCCATTTTTTTAGGATTTACTCTTTTTTTCCTTGGATTTGTATTCATGTTGCAAAAAAGCTGGGTAATCGGGTTCGGATTTTTAATGCTTGCCAGCTTTCTGTTTTTTACCTATTCCGGAATTGAAATAAACACCAAAACACATAAAATAAAATCGTATTACAAACTTTTTGGGCTGATAAAAAAAGGCAACTGGATGTCGTTAAATCAATTCAAAGGAGTGACTCTTGTTCCGATGAAAAAAATGCGATCGACGTATAGCCGCTCCAATCGACAGGTTTCAACCAGCGAGAAATATTTTATGATTTATCTGGTTAACACCGAGAACAAACCAGCACTTCCTATAAAAAAATGCAAAACCCGCGTTGCAGCACAAAACAGTCTGGATGAGTTTTCGATCTGGTTAAAAATGCCTGTGTTTTCTATAAAACAATAAAACCTCTTTCCGTATTTTTTGTTTTAGAAAGTGAAATCGTACATATTATTTCTGATTCATGTTCGTTCTATCACTAAGTGAAATTTTAGCAAGTTTATGATTATGAAATATATACTATCTGTATTCCTTGTTTTATTCGTTTTCTCAACATCCTTCGGACAAGCAAAAAAAAGAGGAAAAGTAAAACGTAAATACCGCACCGCTGAAACTGTTTCGCGAGCTTTGCCAGCCGTTTATTTACGCGGTGTTGTGTACGACGATGAAAGAAATCCGGTTGTTGGCGCCAGCATTACCATCGATGGAACAAAAAAAGGAGTGCACACAAATGTTGATGGCGAATATTTGATTGAAAATCTACAAACCGGA
>JBNKOT010000063.1:0-3644 GCA_050294855.1 Draconibacterium sp.
GGATTTTAATGTCGATTCGAAAACAGTTCGGTTGAATCAATCACTGCCGAATTATGAATCGCTGGCCGGGCAAAATTTTGAAATTACCTCAAACGAAGAGGCGCCGGTTTTAGGTGCTCGTTTGATTACTCAAACTGCACTGCACGAAAATTTTCCTGACCTGAATTTAAAGCTGGGTTCCACAAAAGGAACCAATGCATTGTTGGAAAACAAAGGAGCCAAAACACTTTTTGTTGTCACCAAAGGATTTGCAGATCTGTTAAAAATTGGCAACCAGTCGCGGCCCGATATTTTTGCTTTACATGTTAAAAAGAGGAAACAAATCACCGACCGAATTATTGAAGTGGACGAACGAATTGATGCCCGTGGTAAAATTCTTGTCGAACTAAATTTAAACAACTTAAAAACACAACTAAAAAAAATCGATAGGTCTGAAGTTGAATCTGTGGCCATTACTTTAATGAACTCTTATCTAAATCCAATTCACGAAAAACAAATTGCAAAATTGTTGAAAGAGCTGGGTTTTGAATTTGTATCTTCTTCAACCGGACTTTCTCCGTTGATCAAAATACTCAATCGGGCAGAAACAACGGTTGTGAATGCTTATTTATCGCCGATTATTCATAACTACGTTAACCGGATTTCGAAACGAATTGGTAAACAATCTTTTCAAATTATGACCAGTGCCGGCGGTTTAGTTTCGGTACAAAAGTTTCATCCAAAAGATAGTTTATTAAGTGGTCCGGCAGGAGGAGTTGTTGGCGCCAAAAAAATTGGTGCACTCGACGGATTTCAACGCATGATTACTTTCGACATGGGTGGAACCAGTACCGATGTTTCGCGCATCGACAAAGATTTTGATTATCGTTTTGAATTGGAGGTGGGCGATGCAAAAATCAACAGTCCTGCCATTGCAATTGAAACGGTAGCTGCCGGCGGAGGTTCGATTTGCGGATTCGATGGCTATAAACTTTTTGTTGGTCCCGAAAGTGCTGGAGCCAACCCGGGGCCGGCTTGTTACGGTGCGGGCGGCCCGCTTACAATTACCGACGTAAACTTGCTTTTAAACCGACTTGATACCAGCCAGTTTGGAATTCCGGTTTTTAAAAAAGATGCTGAAAGAAGATTAATAGAATTAATCAATCGGATAAATAATACATGCGGTGAAATTCATTCAGCTGAAACTATTTTGAATGGATTTATCGACATTGCCAACGAAATTATGGCCGGTGCCATTCGTAAAATTTCAATTTCGAAAGGTTACGATCCAAAAGATTTTTCGTTGGTTGCTTTTGGTGGTGCCGGTGGTTTACACGCTTGCGACATCGCCGAAATTTTGGGAATTAAAACCATTCTTTTGCCCAAAGATGCCGGACTTTTATCGGCTTATGGAATTGGAAATGCCGATGTGGAACGGTTTGCGGAAAAACAAATTCTGCAAAAACTAAAAAATTGTGCGTCAGAAATTCCTGATTATTTTTCCGAAATTGAGAAGACTGCCCAACAAAAATTAATCGCCGAAGGATTTTCAAAAAACGAAGTTCAGACTCGTCAACGTATGGTTTTTATGCGTTTTAAAGGACAGGATTCAAGTCTTGAAATTCCCTTTTCGAATCAAAAACAACTGCTTGAAGATTTTAACTTTCAATACGAAAAACTGTACGGACATTTGGTCTGCAATCGGGAGATAGAGGTTGAAACGATTCGTGTGCTTGCCACGGTTCAGCCACAAATTTCTGCAATTTCAAAAAAAACCAGTTCGAAATATATTCCCGAACCAAGTGCTGTTCTAAGTAATTCAACACCGGTTTTTGTTCGAACTCAATTAAATCCGGGAGCGACTTTTAAAGGGCCTGCTTTGTTCCCCGATAGTTTTTCAACAACATTTATAAAGCCTGGCTGGATCTTTCAGCTCGAAAAATCGGGTACTGCCATTCTTCGAAATAGTAGTACTTTTTCAAAAAACAGAAAGACGCAAAACAAAGAAGCCGAGCTCGAACTTTTCACCAACCGTTTTATGGCGATTGCAGAAAATATGGGCGCTTTGTTGCAGCGCACTTCGCTTTCAGTCAACATTAAAGAACGGCTCGACTTTTCGTGTGCTTTGCTCGACACCAATGGAAAACTGGTTGCCAATGCACCACACATTCCGGTTCATTTGGGTGGACTTGGCGTTTGTGTTCAAACTTTAATCCAATCTTTTACTTTCGAGGAAGGCGATGTTGTGGTGACCAATCATCCGAAATACGGCGGTTCTCATCTACCCGATGTAACGGTGGTCACTCCTGTTTTTTACGAAAATGAAAGAGTTGGTTTTGTTGTTAACCGTGCTCATCATTCCGAAATCGGTGGAATCAGTCCCGGTTCGATGCCGCCAAATGCAAAAAATCTAGATGAGGAAGGCGTTATCATTTCCCCATTTTATCTCATAAAAAAAGGAAAGCCCGATTGGGAAGGAATGCAAAAAATACTTCAAACCAGTAAATATCCAACACGCACGGTCGAAGAAAATCTTGCGGATTTGAACGCTGCATTGGCTGCCAATAAAAATGGCGCTGAAGCTTTGCTTCTATTGATTAAAACATTTGGAAAAGAAACCGTTCAAACTTATCTCGATTTGTTACGGCAACATGCTTCGCTGAAAATGCAGTCTACTTTAAAAAAATTCAAAAACGGAATATATTCTGCTGAAGAATTTTTAGATGACGGTTCGCCACTAAAAGCAACAATCCATCTCAAAAACGGAACTTGTAAAATCGATTTCACGGGCAGTTCACCGGTTCATTCCGGAAATATGAATGCCACCGAAGCCATTGTAAAAAGTGTGACAATTTATGTACTTCGATTACTTTTAAACGAACCCATTCCTTTAAACGACGGATTACTAGAGCCAGTTGAATTTATTCTTCCACATGGGCTACTAAATCCCGATTTTGACGATGATCCTGTAAAATGCCCGGCAGTGGTTGGTGGGAATGTGGAAATCAGTCAACGCTTAACCGATACACTTTTAAAAGCTTTTGGTGTGGTGGCTGCCAGCCAGGGAACCATGAACAACACACTGTTTGGCAACCAAAATTTTGGCTACTACGAAACCATTTGTAGCGGTTGCGGCGCAGGTGACGGATTTAATGGCGCAAGTGCGGTTCATCACCACATGACCAACACCCGAATTACCGATCCGGAAATTATGGAACATCGTTATCCGGTTCGTTTGGAAGAATTCAGTATTCGGAAAAATTCGGGTGGGAAGGGTAAATGGTATGGCGGAGACGGCATAAAACGTGTGCTTACTTTTTTGGAACCGGTCAATCTTTCTGTGCTTTCGCAACGCCGAAAATCGGGGCCATTTGGTTTGAAAGGCGGGGAGGCAGGGAAACCGGGCGCACAAAAGATTATTCGTAAAAACGGGGATGAAATAGTTTTGGACTCTATTCAAAACATTGACATTAAAACCGGAGATCGATTTGTAATTGAAACACCCGGTGGCGGTGGTTTTGGTGAAGCATAATAAGTTCTATTATTTTTCCTATATTTATAAACCATTAAAACCCTACGTCTTATGAAACATTTAATCGCAATTTTACTATTGGGACTTCTTTCGTTTTCCAGTTACAGTCAAAGAAACCCGGACATGAAAGTTG
>JBNKOT010000064.1:0-6344 GCA_050294855.1 Draconibacterium sp.
GAAGAAAACGAATTGGCAACCGACTGTCCAAGTCCGCATTTTGCCGTGTATTGCATGGTTTCTGTTAATCGTATTAATTTGTCGAGATACAATGCCGGTTTGTCGCCACGTTTAACCGCTTTTATTCCGAGCAATAATTGCTGGCAACCAACACGACAAGGCGTGCATTGTCCGCACGATTCTTCTCTGAAAAACTCCAGGTAATTATCCAAAACGTTGTACATCGATCGGGAGCTGTTAAATAGCATCATCGAACCACCGGTTGGCAGCGAGATGCCGCTTAATTTACCTTTAAATCCAATTGCTGCATCTTTAAATTTTTTCCGTGGAACAAGAAAACCGGAAGCGCCGCCCACCTGAACTGCTTTTGTGTCTCCGTCGCCAAATTCGTAAACAAAGTCTTGCAGGCTCATTCCCAATTCTAGTTCATAAATTCCTGGTTTTGGTGTATCTCCCGAAACCGAGAATAATTTTGTTCCTCGTGAGTATTGTACACCAAGATCGTAGAATTTTTTTGCTCCGTATTTAAAAATAGTATTGGTATGTACCAGGGTTTCTACGTTGTTGATAACGGTTGGTTTTCCCATGTAACCAGATTGTGTTGGAAACGGTGGTTTATTCCGTGGTTCGCCTCGTTTTCCTTCCATCGATTCCATCAGTGCTGTTTCTTCTCCGCAGATGTAGGCCCCGCTTCCCATAAAAACCGATATTTTGAAATCAAGTTTTATCTCTTTGCAGAAGTATTCGAACTCGCTAATGGCTTTGTTTAATTCAGCCTCAAGGAATTTGTATTCGCCACGTAGGTATATAAAACCTTCTTTTGCCCCCGTTACATAGCCACAGGCAGCCATCGCAGTTAAAACTTTATAAGGTACTTTCGATAGAATTTCGCGGTCTTTAAAAGTTCCCGGTTCTCCTTCGTCTGCATTGCAGATAACATACTTTTTGTCGGAGATGGCTTCGGCTGTTAATTTCCATTTTAATCCGGTAGGAAATCCTGCGCCTCCACGTCCTTTGAGCTCCGAACTGATGAGTTCGTTGATCAATTCTTCGGGTTTTCTTTTTATGATCGATGATAGAACTCGTTCCCAATCGTTTTCATTTCTGAAAATAAAATCTACCCTTTTAAGTTGATTTGATTGTGCCATAATTTAATTTTCGTATTGACCATTAATTTTCATGTAACTCGATAAAATTTCGCGCACCTTTTCAGGCGTTAACTCGGTGTAAACCTCTTCGTTAATTAACATTGCGGGCGCTTTGTGGCACCACCCCAAACAGTTGGTTTCGAGTAATGAAAATCGTTTGTCGGGAGTTGTTTCACCCAGGGTGATTTTTAGCATGTCTTGAATGGCAAAAAGGATTTGATTTTTACCTTTCATTGCACAGGTAATTGTTTTGCAGAGCCGGATAATGTATTTTCCGGCGGGTTTGGTTTCCAGAAAGGAATAGAAGGTTGCGGTTCCGTAAACTTCCGATGCCGGAATGTCTACTTCTTTGGCAATTTCAACCATCGAGTGTTCCGACAGGAACTTTTCGCGCTCAACTACTCCTTGTAAAATTGGCAACAAACTTTTGCGGTTTCGTCCATGTTTGTCGGCCAGGTCTTTGATTAAGTTTTTTACGGGATCCATATTAAAAATTGAAAAAAAAATTGAAAATCGGTTAGTGAATATTATTGTTAATTAGAGCGCCGTTTAAGGCAAGGTCAATTGCTTTTGTATATCCGTTTTAAACGAGTATATACTTTTGTTGGTTTTCAAACAAAATTAAACAGATGATTGAATAAAATCGAATTTGTTGTTTATTAACATGATGTTATTCAGCATAATACAGTATTTTGGAATTTGCTTAAAATTAATTTTAATTTTTGTATGATTTATAACATTATTTGATATGTTATACGAAAGATGACGACATGCTTTACAACACAATGTAATCTAAATAAGCATAAAAGTGTGAATGTTCGAAAAAAGTTTGAAATGGAAGCAACCTTTTAAAAAAAATGCTGTTCTTACTAATAGCCAAGAAACAATTTTTACAATGAAAACAATTTTAACTACGCATTTAGTGTTGTGTATTATGATTATACCCTATCTGATACAGGCACAAACAATCACAATCTCGGGTAACGTAACAAGCAGCGATGGAGAAGCGCTTGAAAATGTAAGTATTTTTGAATCGAAAAGTAAGATCGGTACGATTACGAACAAAAAAGGTTTTTTTCAATTAATTCTTACTGAAGGCGAATTAAATTTAAAAATTACAGAAAGTGGTTACATCGGTTTTTCCAAAAAAATGCTGTTGACCAAAGATTCAACTTTTTTTGTTCAGCTTGAACCTTTGATCGATAACAAAAACAAAAGTAAAAAATCGGACAGTTTGCACGCCGAGGTAAAACCAGGTGAAAAAAAATTAGGAATCCGTCGTTTTAAATAAGGCAATACGAAACTAATTAGCAATCAGTTTTTCTATAATTACACCCTGACATTTATCGGGTGCCGGAATTTTTAATAATTCGGATAAAGTCGGAACAAGGTCGGTTCCACTATGTTTATCATTTATTTTTTGAGCCTGAATTTGCGCTCCGTAAAAAACTAGCGGAACATGTGTTTGGTCGGTGTAGTTTACTTTTTTGAATTTGTAAACAGGTTGCCAGCCTTCCTTTAAAACAAATAGAAAATCGCCCGACCGGCTTTTATTATACGATTTGTAAAGTGGTTCGAGCAGTCCGTTTGCCGAACTTCCGCGTTCGAGTTGATAGGCAGGGAGCGACAATTGAACGCCTTCGAAATCGTTGATGAAGTCGGAGCAAACACTACTCATGTCGTCAAGATTAAGTTTGTTTGCTTTTATCAGATCGTGGTCTAAATACACCTGCAGATCTGAATAATGTTCGATCCAACGTTGTTCGCCGTATGTAATATTCAAAAACGATGTAAGTAAAGCAATGGCACTTTCGATGTTGAAATTGTCGACCGGTAAATTAAATTCTTCTTTTAAGTAATTCACCGGATACGAAGCCGAAGTATTGGAAGTTAAAAAGAACAGAACATTTTCTTTTCCGTATTTTTTTTCAACCGCATCTATCAGTTCGCCGATGTACTGATCGAGGTATAAATACGAGTCTTCCATTTCGAGTGAAGCCGGACCAAAAGAGCCGTTTTCGTAGTCCATCGATGAAAAAGCGGCAGTAATAAAATCGGTGTTTGCATCGGTACCGATTTCTTCGTTTTCGAGCAAACGAAGCACAAAATCTTTAATCATTAAATTGGCCGACGGAGTTGTTTTGAAGGGTTTGAAACTTTCTGCCTGTTTAATGTATTTACTGATGGTGTGAGGAAATGTATTCCATTTGTCGTAGTACCCTTTTTCGAGCAAATAATCGTCGCGCAAACTTTCTTCGTATGTGGTTTCGGGTAAAAGTGTTGTCCAGTTTCGATAGCTGTATTTTTCAGCGTAATTTTCGGCGTTAAACACACGAACCCAGTCGGGGAACGTACTGACAAAGAACGAGCTTGAAATCATTTTTCCCGACTCGGTATCGAACCAGTAAGCACCGTCGGCTGAGTGACCGGCTGAAAAAACTGCTGTTTCACGATTTAGTGCGGCACTAAAAACTTTCGATTTTCCCTGTGTATAAATTTTAAGTACATCGGTAACTGTGGTCGAAAGCAACTGGATGGGCGAGGCATTTCCTTCTTTAGTATCTGAACCAACCGTAATGTAATAGTTATCCTGCGTGCATTCTACTTCTTTGTTTCTAAGTCTGTCGTACCAGGTTTTATCGACGATTCCATGAATGGAAGGAGAAACTCCGGTGAACAACGTGGCTGTTCCGGTGGCATAATTCTGAATGTGTTGTTTTAGCCTCACATTGGTACAAACTGCACCTTCGGTATATAATTTTTTAAAACCATTTGGTTGAAATTTATTCCAAAAACGCTGAATGTAATCCGGGCGCATATTTTCAACCACAATTCCAATCACAACTTTTGGTTTTTCTTCGGGTGTAACCTTTTTGCGCTGTGCAAGAGTATGATTTGAAAAAACAGAAATAAATATAAATAGTACAATAAAAATACCTTCCCTCATAATCTTCAAATTTGGCTTTCAAAAGTAGCAAAATATTATATCAAACAAAGAAAATGCCTTTAGATTGAAAATATTATGAATTCGGAATGGGTTGGTGTTCAGTTGGTTGTGGATGTGTTTTTTTAACAGTAAAAAAATATGAATAAAAAGGTAGGGTAAATTTATTCTTGTTCGGATAATTCGTAAGAAACACAATTAAAATTTTAAATCATGAAAAGAATTATTGGAATTTCATTTATCCTTTTATCAGCCTTTCTTTTTTCGTGTCAGAGCGACAAAACAGAAATCGCTGCTACAGAAGATGTTTTATTCGAGAAAGCAGCGCAAATTACATTAACAGAAGTTCAACTCGAGGCAGTTACTACCGAATCTCAGTACGAAGTTGAGTTTTATGCCAATGCAGAAAATACACTGACACGTTGGTGGAAAATGGGAAAACCTTGGAAGTGGAACGGCAAATTGCGTTACAAAATTAATCAGTGTCCCGACATTACAATTGAGGAAGAGAATGAAGGTGGATATCCGAAAACAATTACATTAAATTATGGCGATTCAACTGTTTTAAATAATGGAAAAGTTTTAAGCGGAATAATAATCATCGAAGTTTCGGCACCCAAGAAAAGCCAGGATTATACTCGTGCAGTTACTTACTCCAATTTTGGTGTCGATTCGTTGTTAATTAACGGAACATCGAGTGTTGTTACCGATAAACTAGATGAAATGTTTAAGCAGGTAACGGGCAATTTTATCATAACACTTGCCAATGGATCTGTTATTGAACGCTCATCGGAAAGAATCTGGCAGTGGACAGAAGGCATGGATACTGAAGAAGATCAGAGCGACGATGTAATAAAAATCACCGGATTTGTGAATGCAGAAATGAATGGAGAAAACTATCGGAAAGAAATCATTTCATCATTAAAGAGAGTAGGAGACTGCCGGTTTATTGTTGAAGGTATTGTAAGTATAACTTTAAATAATAGCGTGTTGTGTGTAATCGATTATGGCGATGGAACCTGCGACGAATTTGCTACTATGACAAAAGATGGAGAAACTGTTGAAATTAATCTTGCCGAGCGAAAAATGAGTAGACAATACAAAAATAACAATCAAAAAGGGAATGATTAAATGCGGATTTGTACCTGAAAGTTTAATACTTTCGGGTACTTTCTTCTCTTATTTTCTACATATCTTTGAGATAAACTTTTTGAACTAATACTATTTTGACTCAACAAGAATTTAAAAAATTGTTTGAAATGCACTTTGCACAAGTTCGCAACTACGTGTTCTACCGATCGGGAAACACAGAGCTTGCTACAGATATTGCACAGGAAACATTTTTAAAAGTCTGGGAAAAAAGGAATTCAATTGATAACGACAAAATAAAAGGCTTACTTTTTAAAATTGCCAACAATTATTTTGTTTCGCACTACCGCAAAGAAAAACGTTCTTTCGAATTTTTCAATCATTTTCAGTTCGATGGAATTTCTTCTTCGCCTGAAGAGGAAATGACTTTCAATCAATTAAAAGATAGTTGCCGCGAAGCTTTAGCAGGAATGAACGAAAAGCAACGAACAGTTTTTTTGATGAGCAGAGTGGACGATTTGAAATATACAGAAATTGCAACAATGGCTGGAATAAGTGTGAAAGCGGTTGAAAAAAGGATGTCGAAAGCACTGGATTATTTAAGAAAGAGTTTAAATAAAAATGAATGATAAAAATCTACATAACAATGGTTTAAAAGATCAGGATAAAGAATTTTTTTCCAGGGGGAAAATTGTTTGGGAAAAACCGGAGTCAGATGTTTGGGCCGAATTGGAGAATAAAATTTCTAATAAACCAGCCGGGAGATCGGTTTCACTTCTCCAAAAAATAGCAAAATTGTCGGCTGCGGCAGTTATTTTTATTGTACTTGGTTTTGGATCGTTTTTCTTTTTATATACAAAATCATTCGAAAGTCTTCCGGGCGAAAGAATTGTAGCTGAACTTCCGGACGGATCAAGAGTTGAACTAAATGCGGGTTCGTCATTAAAATATTATCCTTTAAAGTGGATGGTTAAGCGCAAAAT
This sequence comes from Draconibacterium sp., assembly GCA_050294855.1. GTDB lineage: Bacteria > Bacteroidota > Bacteroidia > Bacteroidales > Prolixibacteraceae > Draconibacterium. Next base: position 6,165 of record JBNKOT010000064.1, read on the forward strand.
TTGGTTTGAAGGGGAAGGATTTTTTGAGGTTCAGAAAGGCAAAAGGTTTGAAGTTGAGTCTGTTAACGGAATTACACGTGTTTTAGGAACTTCGTTTAATATTTATGCACGTAACAATAATTACCGCGTTACTTGTTTAACTGGCAAAGTGGAAGTGTTGTCTGGAACAAATGAAACGGC
>JBNKOT010000065.1:0-13993 GCA_050294855.1 Draconibacterium sp.
AATTTCACTTATAAATACCGATTTTCTGCGTCATATTTGCTTACCATAGCCCGCTATGCTTTCGCAAACAGTCCTTGAAACTCAATATTTATACGCGATTTGAGCCATTAATTTTATATCGAACTCAGGTTATTAAATAAAAATCGATTTTTGACTTTTTGACGGAATACTCGTTAGCTCTGCCAAAGTGATAGTCAACTTCAAAAATTTTCTTTATTTGAAGGTGCCAGAATATATTGATAAATTGCGGTATAGTTTTTGTTTTGTGGCTTTTTCAAAAAAATAAATATCGAAAATGAAAAATCTACTTCTTCTAACTTTGTTGTTTCTTTCGGTAACAACTTTTGCTCAGGATAACATTGTAAAAAAAAATGGCGATGTTATTAATTGTAAAGTAACGGAGCTGGCAGCCGGCGAAATTAAATATTACTACGCCGACAATCCAAAACTGATTTTTGGTGTCGATAAAGCTTTGGTCGAAAAAGTGTTGTTTTCGACCGGTGAAATCATTGAAATTGAGAGTACATCTTTTGATAATCCGGAATATTATGCAAATCAGCATAAACATGCAATTAAAGTAAACTTTTTATCGCCACTGATGGGAAGCACCGAATTTGTTTACGAACAAAGCATAAAACCCGGAAAATCGTGGGAAGCTGCGCTTGGAATTATTGGTTTGGGAATCGATCAGCAAGAAATAAATCCGGGAGGAGTTTATGGAAAATTTGCCTTTAAATTTCTACGAAATCCCGATTTTTACATACGAAACATGCATTATTCACACATATTGAAAGGAGCTTATTTTGCCCCCGAAATTGCAATGCGCTATATGGCCTACGATAAAAACAACTATTATTACGACTACAATTATAATTACAATAACTACGAAAGAACAAACAATTTTAGCCTGGCAATCATGCTGAAATTAGGAAAGCAGTGGATTTTCGACGATTCGTTTTTATTGGATATTTATGGTGGACTTGGTTACGGATTTGGTGGAAATGAAGATGAAGGGTTAACTTATGGATTTATCGTTGGACCCGATTATGTGCCAATTGCGTTTACCAGTGGTGTGCGTATTGGTTGGGTTTTCGGAAAGTAGCACTTTCTTTCAACATCTTTCGAATTTGATTGTTTGAACTCAAAAAAACAAATGGAATTCGTAATTAGTAAATATTTTAAGGGTGTTCGTCCGCAGGTAACCCTTCCAACTAAAGAGATGTTTTTGTTGTTGAAAGAAGACGGAATGCGTAAAATGGTGAGCGATCATTACGATTTGATTGCAGCAAGCGAAATCAAAGAATTATTTCCGAAAAACCCCATTGCACTTGAAAAAGCCAAAGAACATTCTGCCGATTTTTTCATACAAATTTGTGGTGGGCCACAATATTTTAACCAACATCGTGGAATGCCGCAACTCAATCGCCGACACATGCCTTTTAAAATTACCAGCGAAGGCCGCGACATTTGGCTCAAATGTTACCAAGAGGTTTTATCAAAACTCGATTTGCCCGAACATGTAATTCTTTCGTTTTGGAATTACCTCGACGTGTTCTCGAAATGGATGGTAAATTCCTAATAATTAAAAAGTTATTCGATTATCTCAGTTTCAATATTTTTGCCAATCATTAAACATTTTGTCGAATTCTGTGTTAAGTAACTTTATTGAATCAAATAATCATCAAAAAATAAAAGAATGAAATCGATTAAAATTGTATTGATTGCACTTTTTGCAGTCACTTTATTTTCTTGTAATCAAAAACCGGCACAAAAAGAAGATTCGAATGTTGCTTACTTTCGACATATTCAGTTTACCGAAACACCCTGGGATATCGAAAAAGGAACACACGCGTTAACTGCGAAAGAGGCAGAAACCGTAAATAACTACAAGTTTACCTACAACGAAAACAAACAACTCGTTTCTGTTGAATACAATAGAAATGGTGTTTTGTTGGATTACTCTTCGTTGGGTGCTGCAAAAATTACATACACTTACGACGGTAACAAACAAATAAAACACTTTTTTAACGAAAAAGGCGAAGCACAAAAAAATGGCGGAGCTTCGGTTTTTGAGTATACTTTAAACGACGATGGAATGCGGGTTGGATTGCGATTTTTAGATGAAAATGGCGAAACCATTGAAAACCGAAATAAAATTCATAATTATAAATGGAAAAAACTGGATGATGGAATGATCCAGGAATTGCGTTATAATTTGGCTGGCGACGAAGTTGTTATGAATCCGTTTTGTCCTTTTTACGAACTGCGCTTTTCGTACGACGAAAATGGTTATTTAGTTCGTATGGCCAATTACGAGGAAGATACACTTTACAATTGTACCGAGGAGAATTGCGGCGATATTGGTGTTTCTTATTTCTTGTTTAAAAATACAAAAGACGGCGATGTTCTTAATTTTACGGTACACAATACCGTCGGGCAACTTTCGAATTTGTACGGTGGATGGGCAAAAATAATTAATGTAGTCGACGAAAATGGATACACGTTGGAAGCCACTCAGTACGATCAAGACGACGAACTTTTAGGAGGGAAAAGACTTCCGGTTACCACTTCGGTTTACGACGAACACGGAGCGATTGTAAAACGTATTTCGATGGATAAAGACAAAAATATTGCGAACGATCCAAACACCGGCGTTGCCATTGTTGAATACCAATACGACAACGAAGGTCGCAGAACCGGCAGTGTTGAGTTAGACAAAGACGGTGTTGAAGTAGTAAAAGAAGGGTAATCTAATTTCAATCAATTACTATGAATCAAGTTAAAAAGCTGGTACAATTTTTTGCAGTTGTGCTTTTGGTTGTTTTTGTTTCGTGCAGCGGCGGCGAAAAATCGAAGCAGACTGAATCGACAAAAGTTGCAGTGGTAAAAGCTGCTCCGGTTGAAATAAATGACGAAGCCAAAGCACTGCTTGCCTACCTTGTTGAAATGGGCGATTATGTAAACGGACGGAATTTTCCTTCAATGATAAAAGCATCGTCGGTGTACGAGGAGTTGGATAAAAACAACCTTGTCGTCGATTTACGCGATGCAGAAACATACGGAAAAGGCCACATAAAAGGAGCAAGAAATGTTGAATTTGCCAGGTTGCCCGAATTTTTCACAAACGATATAAAACCCTTCGAATACGATCGCATTATTTTGGTTTGTTTTTCGGGGCAAATGTCGAGCTATTCGGCTTCTCTGTTGCGTTTAATGGGCTACGGAAATGTGTATGCCATGCGTTGGGGAATGAGTGGCTGGAATAAATCTTTTGCCGACGCAGCCTGGTTAAAAGCAATTGGCTCTGATTATCAGGATCAGTTGGAAACGAAGGATAATGAAAAAGGGGCACCTGTAGATTTCCCAAAAATGAATACCGGAAAAACAAGTGGAGAAGAGATTCTGGAAACACGTTTTAACCAACTTTTTGCCGATGGTTTTTCGGAAGCGATTATTTCGGCTGATAAAGTTCTTGAAGCACCCGAAAATTATTACTCGATCAATTACGATCGTCGCGATAAATACGAAGCGGGTCATATAAAAGGTGCGGTGCGATACAAACCAAACGGAACACTCGGAATTAAATCGGAAATGGAAACCATTCCGAATAACAAAGAAGTGGTTGTTTATTGCGGAACCGGGCACAGTTCGAGTTTTGTAACAGCTTATTTACGTTTGTTTGGTTACAATGCCAAAACGTTGGTTTATGGAAATAACTCGTTTATGCACGATAAAATGATTGCAGATAAAACCACACTTTCGTGGTTGCCATTTACCGATGAAGAAATTGAAAATTATCCTACTGTAAAAAATTAGGAGGATAGAGATATAAAAAGGGAAATACTATTCCAGCCTGGCCGTTGTGTCGGGCTGGAATTTGTAGTTAAAAGCCTCTGTGTTTTTGGCTGGAAGGAGCATCAAAACATCCTGAAAATCCAACTGATTTAGAATAACCCAGGCTTTCGAAGCAGTAGAAACATCTGCCGAATACAACACGATTTCGCCCGTTGTCTGATCCAGAATTTTTCGGTTATCCTGTTCCAAAAGTTGTTCGAAAGGAATGTTTACGGAACGCTCAAACCGCGATGGATCGTATTTTTCAGCAGCATCCAAATCAACCAAAATATATTGTGCTGAAAGTTTTTTAAGATCGTCAACCCTAACAGAATTGATGCTTTTGGTTGCTACATTAATTGCAAATTCGGGATTTTGTTTAAAAAGGTTTTTATTCGAAGTTCTGAGTACCGCCAAAACCACAATAACCGCCAATATGATAAGTACGACACTTAAGTTTTTAAGATTTTTCATGCTGTTTATTCAAGTTTATTCGCAACCGCCGTCTAACTCCGCTTCTTTTAACCGGCGTGCTGCTAAAAATTGGGTTTTTAAACTATCGGGTAAACTGTTGATCTGTGTAAAAGTTTTGCGTGCTTTAAATCGGTTTTCGAATAAAACGTTTTCGCGCGGAGTTATTTTTTCTCCTTTAAATGCACTCAGCATTACGGTTTTGTACCATTCGTTTAACCCGCCTTTCATCACAAAATTATTTTCGTATCCAAGACCGGTTGCAACCGTCCAGGCAATATTTGATGTTTGATCTCCATTTCCGTAAAAGACATTTCGAACGCGGGTTTGGTTGATGTAACCTTCCCAGTCGGGATTGAGCAAATCGGCAAGTGGAATATTTATGGAACCGGGGATATTGCAGGTTTTATATTCTTCTTCAGGCCGCACATCGATCAATTGTATTGTACTGTCTTCGTTGTTGACAAAACGCGCCACCTGATCAACCGAAAAATAAATGTCGTTGGAGGCCGATGACAAAAGTAATTCGTCGGGTTTTAGCTGAAACGATTTTGACGCATTAAAAGGTAAAAAAGCAAGTAGAGTTCCAATCCCTACCAAAAAAACAGATATTTTAATTCGGGCATTCATAGTGTTTCGATTTATAGTTCAGAAGTGATTTCGGGGCGTTCAAATTTTTTCTCCGCCAGTTCCGAAAGCCAAAATAATCCAACGGCAGCAATAATCAAAAGCAAGGTAAAAACGCCGGAAGAAACACCCAACCACTCGTCGATTTTTACCGGACCCTGGTAACTTCCCATGGCAAGTTTTTGAATATAAGGGTAGGTTTCGGCAAAAAGGAAAGCACCAAATAATCCGCCAATCAGAAAAATCAGTGCATCGATTTTTCCGATCGAAAGGGCACTGATTCCTGTTCCCGGACAAAACCCTCCCATAATAAAACCGGCTCCCATAATTGTGCCTCCCACAATTGTTGCTCCAATATAGTATTGATTTACAAAAACCATATTTAAGTTGAGTAAACCAAAAAAACTAAGCAACTGCGCACCAACCAGTGCAACAATTGCGGCGGTAAAAAACACTTTTAATACCGTTGTATCGTAACCATAAAACATTCCGGCGAGTTTTCGGCTCGAAGAAAAACCGGCTTGTTCGAGAGAAAAGCCAAAACCTATTCCGATTAAAAAACCGATGAGTAGATTGAGCCACTCCGGCAATGCTGTAAATATTGATATTGGTCCCATATTTTAATTTATTATTCTTGAATGATTATTTATTTTTCTTTCAATTTGAACTTTGAACTATTAATTCCTATATCCAAAGTTTTCTAAAAAACCAGGCAAAAAGATAAGCCGATCCAAAAATTGAAAACATGGTTACAAAACCTGCAAGCGATAAAACTGCCATCCCCGATAGGGCAGCGCCACTTGTACAACCGCGCGCCAATTGAGCTCCGTACACAAAAAACAAACCCCCTAAAAAGGCAAAAAGCAAACGTTTTTTGTTTGAAATTTTAGGCGATTTTTCAATTCTAAAAGTTAGTCGCCCCGAAATTGCGCCAGAAATAAAACCGCCTAAAAGCATTCCAAATACTTCGAGCACCAGCCAGTTTTTCAAGGGAATTTCCCCGTCTTCGAAATATTTGCTGTAATAGGGAGATTCCATCGCATGTTCTTTGTCGATCGCGCCAACTGCAGCCACAACAGAATATTTAATTCCGCCGCTTGCGCCAAGTCCGCGACCCGAAAAAAACATGGCCGATAAAAGTACAAGACCAAGCAAAATGCCGGCAGTGTAAGGATTCATGTAACTTCTTTTTTTCATCGTCGAATTATTAATCGTTTAAAGTTGAAGTTGTTTAGAGCATTAAAACAGTTTACTTATAGACAATTTTATGGCCTCGATTGTTTTAAAGAATTAAAATAAGAAATCGAAAATAAAGGATTTTGCATTCAATCGAAGAAAAGTTCAAAAGAATCTGATTCAATCTGGTAATTCCAAATGGGTTGCAAATTACAAGTTTAGCTGGTAGTAAAATGCAAGCGTAATAACATTGTTAAACTGGTTGTTGTGCCAGTAGTAATTGGTTCCTTCGCCGGGCTGACCGCGGATTGGAAGCACAGAGAGTGCAAAACGCAGATCGGCTTTCAGGTTATCCAAAAAATCGAACTGAAAACCTAAAAATGGCTGGAGGTCGAGGCTGTTAAATGCATTCTGATCTTCCTTTTGGAATTTTCCGTATTCATTAAATTCTGCGGCATGGACTAAAAATCCGGTGGACACACCGCCAATAATACTTCCCTTGTCGTTGGTTCTAAACGCTGCATAAATTGGAATATCGATATAACCCAGTCGCATGATGTATTTTTCGGGTTGTTCGGGTTTCAATTTATTTCGTGCACCTTTTTGCGAATATTTTATTTCCATGGCGACAAAAACGGCAGGAGCAACATCGGTTTGTACAAAAAATCCTGCTACAACTCCTGGTTTGCTGTATCCTTTATAGGTGTCGCCTTCAACCTGACAAGCGTTGTAACCGGCTAAAACACCACCGTCGAAACGTTGTGCAGAAGCAAGAGTAACAACAAATAAAAACAGGATTGGGATGTATATTTTTTTATTCATCTTATTTTATTTTTTCAAGTTTCTGTTTTAATTCAGGAAAACCTTCACCCACTTTTTTCTGAATGTAATATACATTTTCTTTGTGAATAGCCGCATGTCCGGGATCGACGACAAAAATTGGAATTTCGTTTCGGGCATAATTTACCAGACTCGCGGCAGGATAAACCGCCAATGATGTACCAATTACAACTAAAACATCGGCTTTTTGAACAATACCAATTGCTTCAGGAATAGCCGGAACGGCTTCTCCAAACCAAACAATGTGTGGTCGCAACTGACTTCCTAACTCGCAGCAGTCGCCCCTTTTAAGTTCCCAATGATCCATGGTGTAAACAAGGCTCGAATCAGTTGTACTTCTTACTTTTCTTAATTCTCCATGCAAATGCAAAACACTTGTACTGCCTGCAAGTTCGTGCAGGTCGTCAACATTTTGGGTGACAATTTGTACATTAAACCACTTCTCTAAATCAGCAATTCCAAGATGTCCGGCATTGGGTTTTGCTTCAAAAAGTTGTTTTCTTCGTTCGTTATAAAAACGTAAAACAAGTTCCGGATTTCGATCCCAGGCCTCGGGACTGGCAACCTCGGTAACATCGTATTGTTCCCAAAGTCCGCCCATATCACGGAAAGTTTTCAACCCACTTTCCTGGCTCATTCCCGCACCCGAAAGGACTACCAGATTCTTCTTCATGCTTTAAAAATACAATTTAAAAAGGATTGTCTCAAAAAAATCAATTTGCAATTATTTTTAGACGCGAAATCTCCTACTTTTGTAACTATGATTGATCACGCTACCATTGAACGAATATTAGACGCAGCCGAGATTTCGGATGTGGTTTCCGACTTTGTAACATTGCGGAAACGTGGCGTTAATCAGCTGGGTTTGTGTCCTTTTCATAACGAAAAAACTCCATCGTTTACGGTTTCTCCGGCGAAAGGGATATTTAAATGTTTTGGTTGTGGAAAAGGCGGCAACTCCGTAAATTTTATCATGGAGCACGAAAACCTCACCTATCCGGAGGCTTTAAAATGGCTGGCAAAAAAATATCATATCGATATTGTTGAAAAGGAAGAATCCGAAGAACAGAAACAACAAAAAGACGATCGCGAAAGTATGATGATCGTTTCTTCTTTTGCGCAAAAATATTTTACCCGCTATTTATGGGAAGAAAATGAAGGCCGAACCATTGGATTAAGTTATTTCCGAGAGCGGAGTTTCAGGGATGATATTCTGAAAAAATTTGAAGTTGGTTTTGCCCCCGACGGGAAAACTCCTTTCACCGAGGCCGCACAAAAAGAAGGATATAAAATCGATTTTCTCGAAAAAACCGGATTGACCATCAAAAGAGAAGATTGGTTACGCGACCGTTTTGCCGGAAGGGTGATGTTTCCCATTCATAATCTGGCCGGGCGGGTAATTGCTTTTGGAGGCCGGACTTTAACAAATGACAAAAAAATTGCAAAATACCTGAATTCGCCTGAATCGGATATTTACCACAAAAGCCGTGTTTTATACGGAATTTTTCAGGCCAAACGCGAAATATCAAAAACCGACCGGTGTTATTTGGTGGAAGGTTACACCGATGTACTTTCGATGCATCAGGCCGGAATCGAAAATGTTGTGGCTTCTTCGGGAACGGCTTTAACACCCGACCAGATTCGGATGATCAAGCGTTTTACACCCAACATTACCGTAATTTACGATGGCGATGAAGCCGGAATAAAAGCATCGTTGCGTGGAATCGATTTGATTTTGGAAGAGGGCATGAATGTGAAAGTTTTGCTGCTTCCACAGGGAGAAGATCCCGATTCGTTTGCAAAAAAAATGGGTGCCAGCGGCTACCTCAATTACATTAACGAAAACGAATCGGATTTTATTCAGTTTAAAACCCGCTTGCTTTTAAAAAGTACCGAGAACGACCCAATTGCAAAAGCACGGTTGATTTCGGATGTTATTCGTTCGGTGGCCGTTATTCCGGATACCATCACTCGCTCGGTATATATAAAAGAATGTAGTCGTTTACTGGGGGTAAATGAGGAAGTTTTATACACCGAAATCAGAAAACAAAAATCGAAAGACACCGAGGATTTCCGGAAAAGGCAATATCGTGCAAACGCACAAAAAGCAGCTGCACCGCCACCTGCGCCACCCAATACAAAACCTTCGGAATTGTTGGTTGAAGAACGTGAGTTTTTACGTTTTATGCTGAAACATTGTATGTCGCCTGTTTTTGAAGTGGAAAATGAAAATCCGAATGAAGTTGAAACAATCAATGTCGGAGAATACATGATTCAGGAACTCGAATCGGATGATTTGGTTTCGGAAAACCCGTTATTTCAAAAGGTTTTTTATGAAGTGAATAGTATTTTAGATCGCGAAGGTGTCGACATCTGGAAACACTTTATCAATCACCCCGACAGTGATATCAGTAAGATTGCCACCGACTTGCTTTCGGAGAAATATGTGGAGAGCAAACGCTGGACAAAAGCCGGCGCTTTTATGGAAAAAGAGGAAGATATTTTAGATGTTTTGATCCGCAGGATTGTGGCTGAATACAAATTCAGAAAGATCAGAATTATGCAAGACAAAATTTTTAAAGATGTATACAAAGCCGTTGAAAATAACGATGAGGAAAAAGTGAGAGAGCTGCAAAATACGCTAACGAATTTAAAAAAGGTGGAAAAACAAATTATGGAAAATCTGGGCGACCGGACGATTAATTAACTTTGATAAACCATGCGAACCGTTTTTATTAAAAACCGCGAGAAGATTAATGAAGTAATAAAGGCCTGCAAAACCTGTTTTGTTGCGATGTCGGAAAATGGGCAACCCTACGTTTTGCCGATGAATTTTGCCTTGGAGGGCGACACAGTAATCTTGCATTCGGCGCCAGAAGGACGAATGTGGGAAACCTTAAAAGCCAACCCAAAAGTTGGGATCAACTGGACATTGGGCGAAGATTTGGCCTGGCAGGATGTGCGGGTAGGTTGTAGTTATCGCGTAAAATCGAAATCGGTTTTGGTAGAAGGCGAAGTTGAATTTATCGAAGATTATGACGAAAAATATCGTTGTTTAAAATTGATAATGAAACAATACAGCGATCGAGAATTTGAATTTGGAATTCCGTCGGTAAAAAATGTAGGCATCATAAAAGTTCGGATTCAGAAAATTACAGCAAAAGAATTTGGAGCAAAGCCAAGAATTCCGGTGAAAAGCTAAAAAACAAAATAATGATTTTTGTAACAGGAGGAACAGGATTAGTCGGGACGCATTTATTATACAGATTAACTTCTGCCGGGAAAAATGTAAAAGCTTTAAAACGGAAAAGCAGCAATTTGCAACAAGTTCAAAAAACTTTTTCTTATTATTCCGAAAATTCACAACAACTTTTTGATCAGATTGAATGGGTCGACGGCGATATTCTGGATTATTTTTCGCTCGAAAAAATACTAAAAGGAGTTGATCAAATCTACCACTGCGCGGCCATTGTTTCGTTCGAAAAAAAGGAACGAAAACGGATGATTGCCAACAACGTGGAAGGAACGGCAAACCTTATAAATGCCGCCATCGAAAATGGTGTTGGTAAAATTTGCCATGTTAGTTCAATTGCTGCGCTGGGACGTTTAGACAACGGACAAACCGTTACCGAAGAAACCAACTGGGTTCCGGCAAAAAGAATATCGGGTTATTCCGAAAGTAAGTTTTTCTCTGAAACGGAAATCTGGCGAGGAATGGAAGAAGGACTCGAAGCTGTAATCGTAAATCCTTCGATTATTTTTGGTCCAGGAAACTGGGAAAACGGGAGCGCAAAAATGTTTAAAACCATTTGGGACGGAATGAAATTTTATACCAAAGGAATTACAGGTTTTGTCGATGTAAATGACCTTACAAAAGCGATGATTCTGTTGATGGACGAAACAAATTTTGAAAGCTGTAAAAGCCAGCGCTTTATATTGAGCGCCGAAAATATAAGTTATCAAACTGTTTTTAATTCCATTGCCAAAGAACTCGGAAAATCAAAACCATCGATTTTTGCTTCTAACTTTTTACTTGGAATTGTGTGGAGAGTTGTTGCTTTTGTTACCTGGATTTCTGGAAAACCATCGCTAATCACACGCGATTCGGTTTCCAATTCGAATGCCGTAAATAATTTCGACGGAAGTAAAATTACCCGAATGGTTGATTTTCAATATCTGCCGCTTACCGAAACCATAAAATCAACAGCTTCCTTTTTAAAAAAGGACATGGAAAAACAGGAGCACTAATTTTTCAGTTTTACGGTAATGAAAGGTTTTTATCATCCATGGAAAACCAAAAGCGGTGTGTTCGAATGAAACACCATTTTTCGTGCAAGGCTTGGATTAAACAACCGCGAAATCATATTTCTTTTGTGTGTTGTTAACGAAAGAATATCAATGTTTTCTTCTTTAATAAATTTTTCGAGTGCATTTAAAATATCGTTCCCAACGATTAAACGGCATTCAAAAGATTCGCTTCGGTACTTTTCCTTCAAAATATCTTTCATGCCGTTTAGTTTGGCCAAATCCCAGCCGTTTCCGCTAGGATGACCAACATGGGCACAAATCACTTTTATATTAAAGGGATAGAGAATTGCCATCAATTTATCGAGCGCAACAAAGTCTTTTTCATCGAAATTGGTGGCGTACAAAACGTTCGAGAATTTTTCCATTTCAATTTCAGGAGCACTTTCGGGAACGACCAAAACCGGAACGCCTGCATTATACATAACATCGGCCGAAGTGCTTCCAATGGTTTCACTTTGTCCGGTTTCTCCCGAACGGCCCATTACAATTAATTGCGAATGGTTTTCGTGTGCATAAGCAATAATATCTTCTTCGGCATAACCCGATTTTATAATGAATTCAGAATTAACAGTTACCCATTTTTCTTTTCCGATTTTATCGGCTATTTTAGAAATGAATTGCTGAAAGTTCGTATTGGCTTTTTCTTCGGCATATTCCAATTTTGTAAGCAGCGAAGAGTCATAAGCGTAAACATCGCTAAAAGGTACCGAATGAATAATTGGATTGATGTAACTATGCATAAAAACCAGGTTGACTTGCAGGTGTGCAGCAATATTGAATGCCATTATACAGGCTTTTTCCGAGTTGGCCGAAAAATCGATCGGAACCAAAACATGTCGGTCTTTCAGGTCTGTTTTACCCGTTTCTACAATTGTCTTTTTCCCCAGATATTCGTCTAAAACCAGAATCGCTTTCGAAAGGTCTTTTTCAAGAATTTTAACCCTGACAGTTGAAGTTGCAGCGCCATCAATTAAGTTGATGTTTTCAAGATCGCATTCAATGTTTTTTGCCTCAAGGCGTATTTTTAAAATAAGTGCTTTGGAATACGGCAAAACTACGATGGTAATTAGTTTTTCTTCCATGACTTTGCAGGTTTTAATCTAAAATTTCCTCGGGCTCTTCCCCGGGGTTCCATATATTCTCTCCTGAATTTCAGGGGAGATGTCCCGCATAATCGGGACAGAAGGTTGAAATAAAGAAAATTCGAATTTTGGCGTTTTTCGTAAATACTTCTTCAATCTGCTACGAATAAACTTGCTTTTAAAATCTTCTTTATTTTGAAATTGTTTCCATTTTATATATTCGAAAACAACACAAAGAAGTTACAAAAACAAGCTTGAAATTTCGGGTGATTCAGAGGATTCAAGAATTTAATTTTTATGAAAACAGGAGGCAAAGAAAAGGGCGATCCGTCGTAATGACAAACCGCCCCTTATGGTGTATTACTACATCCCCCGGAATCAGATTCCGAAAGCTTTTTTTATTTCATCTACATATTCGAGATTCTCCCAGGTAAAGAGTTCTACTTCTTTTACAACCTCGCCAGCATAAGGCGACACGAATTTTTTGGTAACTTTAACCGGAGTTCTTCCCATGTGTCCGTAAGCAGCAGTTTCCAAATAAATTGGATTACGCAATTTCAAACGCTTTTCGATTGCCGATGGGCGTAAATCGAAAATAGCTTTTACTTTTTCTGCAATTTCTCCATCCGAAAGTTCAACATTTGTTCTGCCGTAAGTATTTACAAAAACACCAACAGGCTGTGCAACTCCAATTGCATATGCCAGTTGCACTAAAATTTCGTCGGCAACACCTGCAGCAACTAAATTCTTTGCAATATGGCGAGAAGCATAAGCAGCCGACCGGTCAACTTTCGAAGGGTCTTTACCCGAAAAAGCACCACCACCGTGCGCACCGCGTCCGCCGTATGTGTCAACAATAATTTTACGACCAGTTAATCCGGTATCTCCGTGTGGTCCTCCAATCACAAATTTACCGGTTGGATTCACATGGTAAATAATATCGTCGCCAAACAGTTTTTGCAAACGTTTGGGTAACTTAGCGATAACGCGAGGAATTAAGATGTTAATTACATCTTCTTTGATTTTTGTTAACATCGGTTCGTCGGCATCAAACTCGTCGTGCTGAGTTGAAACAACAATTGTATGCACTTTTACCGGTATATTTTTGGCGGTGTACTCAATGGTTACCTGCGATTTTGAGTCGGGACGCAAATAAGTCATCACTTTTTGTTCGCGACGGACAGCAGCCATTTCCTCTAAAATAAGATGCGACAAATCGAGCGAAAGTGGCATGTAGTTGTCGGTGTCTTTGCTAGCGTAACCAAACATCATTCCCTGGTCTCCCGCACCCTGATCTTCTTTGTCTTCCTTGTCAACACCGCGATTAATGTCATCGCTTTGTTCGTGAATGGCCGTTAATACTCCACACGAATCACCGTCGAAACGGTACTCGGCTTTTGTGTAACCAATTTTGTTGATTACTCCGCGTGTTACTTCTTGTACATCGACATAAGCCGATGATTTGACTTCTCCGGCAACAACAACTTGTCCGGTAGTAACCAGTGTTTCGATGGCTACTTTTGAATTGGCGTCGAATGCCAAAAACTGATCGAGCAGTGCATCCGAAATCTGATCGGATACTTTGTCCGGATGTCCTTCCGAAACCGACTCACTTGTAAATAAATAATTCATAAAAAATCCCTTTAATTGCTGAT
>JBNKOT010000066.1:0-14930 GCA_050294855.1 Draconibacterium sp.
ATATCGGCACTTTTTTAAACAATCCGGAAAGTAAATCCATGTTAAACATTCCCTCTTTCCCCTGCCCGTAACTACCTTCGTAAAACAGAAGTTTAGAAATAAATCTTTTTACGTTTTGAAATTTATCGATGATTGGCAAAAACGAAACAAAGGCGGAAACGATAAATGTGCCAATGTAGCGCAACCAATCTTTATAAGAGAGCAAACCTAAAATTGGAATAATTGTTATAACAATAAAGTTGAATTTGGTGATGAAACCAACTCCCAAAATAATTCCCGACACTACTGCATATTTTTTGGAACTTATTGTATGGTACAAAAACAAAATAGTATAAACTGCAAACACAAAAACTAATAATGGAAGCAGCCTGTCCATATTGAATCGAACCTGAAGAGTCAGACATATAGGAGATAATAATAATGAACTTTGAATAACAATTGTGGCAAGACTACTTTTTGTTGCCTGCATTATTTTTTTTCCACCCCAAACAAATAGAAATAACGAAAATACCAGTAAAACCAATGAAGCCGTTTGCAGATAATAATCGGGTCGTAAAATAACATCGTCAACAATTGCTCCGTTCCCAAATAAAAGATGCACAATTCGAATTAAAATTCCACTTACTACCAAAAACGGAGTTCCCGGAGAATCAGTAAAACCGATATTTCCAAATTGTAAAGTTGAAACATTTAGTCCATTTAGCAGGCAAACATATTCCGGATCGATCCGGGTAAGTGAAGCAGTACTATCCACAAAACCAAGAAACAAAACAATCAGAAAAGTAATTAATGGAACAATATATGGCGTTAATAAATATGGAAAATGTTTCGATTGCATCTTTTTTGTAATCATAAATAATTAGTTGTCATTTTTTGTTTTGATCCTCACACTTTGGTGCACCTTTCTCTTAAAACAATGAAGTTACAAGTATATAAATATATCTAAATCTTTCCTTAACTATTTTCGTTTTTCGAAAGCAAGATTATTTTTTTATGCCTTGTTGAATTGTTTTTCTTTTCTTATTTTTAATATGCTAAATTACTACTACTATTGTTCAAAATGATCAAATAATATTGTATGTTTTTTTCGAAAAGATATTTTATCCTTTTATTATTTCTGATTATCACGATTCATTCCATAGGTCAAAAAGACACGGTTAAGTATTTATTCGCTGGGCACACTTATCAATTTTACACTCATGGCGAAAAAGTTGACACACGACTGGAAGCGATGGATTTATCGATGTACGACGGCATATGGTTAGGTGGCGATGTTTGCTCAGAAGCACTTTTAGAATATACTACTTTAGAATATATCGATAATCTTTTTGATTTAAAACATCCAAATACCCACTGGACTTTGGGAAACCACGATGCAAGAAATGCGAACTGGAACTGGCTGGAAAAAATGACAGGAAAAAAAACCTATTACAGCAGCTATTATAAAGGAATAACTTATTTGGTATTAAATACAACTTTAACTCCTTACGACTGCGAACAACTCGACGACCAGTATCGAACCATTGTTAACGTCTGCGATACCATTGAAAACTCTTCTCATTTGATATTAATCATGCATCATGGAATTTGGCAGAATGTTCCCGGGCTTCCTGCTCCGTCTGCTTATGCACAAAGTAATTTAATTTACTTTAGTTTTAACTGTTACCGACCCGATGCAACTTTTATTGACGAAATATATCCACGTTTGGTAGCGGTTAAGAACAAAGGAGTTGAGGTGATATTACTTATTGGCGACATGGGAAACAAGAAAATTGATTTACTTTCTGATGATGGGATTCATTTTGTGGGAGCCGGATTAAATCACAGTAAATACAAAGACCCGGAAGATCGGGAAAAAATTGCTCCCGACTGGTTAATCGAATTTAATCATATTCCCGAAGACAGATGGCTCAACTGGCATTTTCTTAATATGGATTCTGTTTCTACTAATAATTAGAATTAACCATTATTCTTCCCTTGTATAAAACTTCGGTATTGTTCCGTATTGTATAAAAATAAACACCGCTCGCAACATTCAGATAATGAACACTTTCAACATTTGGAGAGATCTCTTTTTTGTAAACAGGAACACCATTTACATTGTATAAATCAATATAAAATTGATCCGTTACTCTTGTGTCGATTTTTACAATAAATCTATTTCGTGCAGGATTTGGATAAACAAAAATCTGTTCGATACTATCGTTTATTTGTGGAAGTAATGAGAGGTAATCCTGTGTGCCATCCTTCAAAATTTTAATAAATACGATGTCTTTCCCGCCAAAATCACCATTCAAAGTCCAACCGGTAAATACACAACCCGAGTCTTCGGTGCACACCAAAGCGCTGCTATAATCCGAGTTAGTTCCTCCATAATTATTCGACCAAATTAAATTTCCGTCTAAATCAGTTTTTACTAATAAATGGTCGGTTTTATAATCCGCTGAATAGCTGGCACTGGTTCCCAATAAAAACAAATTATTGTCTTCACTTAATTTTACCTGTTCGCCATATTCAAATTCAGGTCCGCCAAAAGTTTTTAACCACAATTGATTTCCATCTTCGTCAATTTTTATCAAAAACATATCGAAACTTCCAGCGCCTTCGCTCTGTGTAGATCCACAAATAAAATAACCACCATCGGGAGCTGCAATTATTCCTTTTGCCCAATCGTGTTGCTCTCCTCCCAATGTTTTAGTCCAAATTTCTTCTCCGGCCGCATTTACTTTTATGATAAAAATGTCGGCATTGGAATTATAATAATCAGAACTCGTAGGATTAAAAAAGCCGCCAATAGTTCCAGCAACGATAAAATCTCCATCCTCATTTTCAACTACATCAAAACCGTGATCCACAAATTGTTCCCCAAAATGATTCTCCCAAATTAACTCCCCATTTTTATCGGCTTTAACGACGTAAACATCTCCAAAATCATCGACACTTCGGTTGTGCCCAACCATTACAAATCCACCATCTTTCGCCTGAATAAATCGATGACCTAAATCGTTATGGTGCCCGCCATAGTATTTTTTCCACTCGCGTTGCCCATTAAAATTAAGTTTGCTAAGAACCATATCGTTGTTTGGAAAACCACCGTCCCAGGTTTTTCCAAAAACATAAATACCATCTGCATTTACAATTATATCTTTCCCAACATCCCGATGAATTTCACCAAAAACAAATTCGCTTTTTTTGCTTCCATTATTAAACAATTGTAACACATAATAATTTGAAGGGCTTTTATCGGTTTCGCAAGTAGTTCCCACGATATAAAAATTATTCTCGTACCGATAAATAGAATGAGCAATATCTTCTTCAGGGCTTCCGTAATAAACATTCTGCCCTAAAAGATTTAATGCTGTTAATAATATAAACAAGGCATTTATGAGTAATTTTTTCATCTCATTGGAATTGTTGATTTTATTGGCATACGATGCAACTCCCGATGATTTTTTAGTATTACTGTTTGTAATTTTGCATGATAAATATTCATGTTCGTTTCATCTTCCAAAAAAATATTTATTCAAAGTTAAAATATGTTTTCAAATTACTATTTTTGACCTTTCCTATTTTCTCAAATGAAATTCATAAAAAGCTACATACTTCTACTTTTTTCTATTTTCTTCATTTTTGCTTGTACTTCTCCCGAACAAAAACAAGCAAATTCTAAAGAAAAAATATACCGCTGTGATGTAGAATCGATTAATACATCGAAAAAAAAATTCAGCGAAACTTCAGGCTTAAATCTCTTTTTTCAGAATACAAATACACAATCGGCTGATTTTTCACATTCAGGAAAATATTCGAGTAAATTATATCCGGGAAATCGTTATGGTTTAACCACCGAGTTAAACAATGTAAAACCCGACGATTTTATTCAAATTACAGCTTGGCGAAAAAGTAAAAATGAAGCAGGATTAATTGTTGCCGATGGCGGTAGTGATGATTTGTACGATGTAGGAAAAAACATAATTGAAGAGGGGGATAACGGATGGCAAAAAATTTCGCTCGATTATCAGCTTACGCCGAATTTCTATACGGGCCAAGTAAAAATTTATGTTTGGAACAATACCACCGACACCGTATATTTCGATGATCTGGAAATAATCCATAAAAAACAAAAAAGCTATCCGATTTACAAAACTACACATAAACTTCATTTACATGTTGACAAAACCAATATTCAGAATTTTAAACAAAATCGTTTTCGCGCCTACGAAACCGGAGTACTTGTAAATTCTGACGAAGACTATGCAAAACTGGTGATGTACGATGGCACTAATTTTTTAAACGGAAAGGTTCGTTTAAAAGGAGATCTTGTTGATCATTTGGAAGGTCGGAAATGGTCTTTTAGAATAAAACTTAAAAATGATTTTGTATGGAACAGGATGCGAACTTTTTCGGTTCAAAATCCATCGACCCGACATTTTCTGTACGAATGGATTGCCCATAAAATCTACCAACAAGAAGATGTTTTAACCACTCGGTATGGACTAATTCCTGTTGAACTGAATGGAGAATCGCTTGGCGTTTATGCCTGGGAAGAGCATTTTGAAAAACAACTCATCGAAAGCAACAAACGCCGGGAAGGTCCAATTATTCGTTTTGATGAGACCATATTCTGGCAAATGGTATTGGAAACAAGGCTCACAAAACAGGATTGGGACATTGATTATTTTGGAGGTTCAAAAATAATTCCGTTTAAAGCCAATCAAATTGTAGCAGATTCAACAAAAATTAAACAATTAACCGAAGCACTAAAATTGTTAACTCAGTTTAAATCAAAATCGGCTCCGGTTACACAAATATTCGAAATTGATAAACTGGCACGTTATTATGCGGTACTTGATCTTACCCAAGCATATCATGGTTTTACGTGGCACAACCTGCGTTTCTATTTTAATCCGGTTACTTGCATGCTCGAACCAATTGCTTTTGATGGTTATATTCAGGATGGTATTTATAAACGAATTGATGAACGAGTGAATGGATTATTAGATCCCGAAAAGGTTAGTTCATTGAGTAAAATGGATTTGATTTTATACCAGGCATTTACCGATTCGGTTTTTAATAAAAAGTACATTAATTACCTTGACAAATATAGTCATCCTCAATTTATTAAAACAACACTTTCAAATTATAAAACCGAAGCCGACTCTCTTGCCGAGCTAATAAAACTTGAATATCCCTATTTTAAATCCGATTTTTCGTTTTTAAACCAACAAGCTGAATTTATCCGGAATAATTTACCGCAGATAAGAGCCAATGTAAAAAAATTGGGTGATGCTGTTAATCAGATTAATTTAACCAAATTCAAAAAAAATTATACCAACAAGGTTAACAAAAATCTGATCCCGCTTCAGGTTCATGCTTTTTATAACAAACAAAACAAAACGATTGACGTCGAAAACTTCAGCAATACTCCTGTAAAACTATTAGGTGTTTTTATATCTGACGGATTACCAGAACCGTTTCAAAACAATTCCGAACTAATTGCTTACAAGGGACTTGATATTCCGAGAACTTCGATTGAGATTGATGGAAATCCAACAAAACTCTTATTCTCCATTCATAATAAAATGTACGAAACGGAGATTAGTCCCTGGCCGGCACCACAAGGAATATCATCGCGCCAAAAAATTATTAACGAAAGTAATTTAGATGATTTGCCATTAATAGGAGACACAATTATTTTTGATGGCAATTATATCTTCGAAAAAAATGTGGTGATTCCAGAAAGAATTAAAGTAGTAATCAATGCGGGAACAAAGATTAATTTTATTAAACAAGCTGGTTTTATTTCGTTTTCGGCAATAATTGCAAAAGGCACGTTGCAAAAGCCAATCGAAATAATATCCTCCGACAATTCGGCAAACGGATTTAATGTTATTCAAGCCGAAGGAAAATCGGAATTAGAGCATGTTCATTTTTCGGGTCTTGGCAGTTTAAAAAAAGCAGGCTGGCAAACTCCGGCTGCAACAGCTTTTTACGAATCGGATGTAAAAATGGAGTTTTGTACGTTTGCCAGTAACAAAAATTGCGACGATGCTTTAAATGTTGTTCGTTCCGATTTTGAGGTTAAGAACTGCCGTTTTGAAAATACTTTTGCCGATGCTTTCGACTCCGATTTTTGCACCGGGAAAGTTGAGAATTGCACCTTTACAAACATCGGTAACGATGCCATCGATTTTTCGGGAAGTAAAGTGAGCATTTCTGCAAGTAAAATGATTAAAATTGCAGACAAAGCAATATCGGGAGGCGAACATTCTACCTTGATTGTCTCCAATTGCCAAATCGATGAGGCAAACATTGGAATTGCAGCAAAAGATTTGTCAAAACTTACATTGGACAAAATAATTATGGATAATACCGTTTATGGAATTGTAGCTTTTGTAAAAAAACCAGAGTATGGTCCGGCCAACATTACCATAAACAACTTAAAAATGCAAAATAATGCGGTTTTCCACCAAATAGAATTAGGATCATCACTGACTTTAAATGGAAAATTAATTGAAGGCAGGGAGAAAAATTTAGCAGTTAAATTGTATCAATAAAAACATAACTATGGATAAATGGAATCTGTTTCAACGGTTTTTAATTACCGAAAATGCACAAATATCGATTGTCGATTTTCTGATTAATGCAGGAATTATTTTTGTGCTTTCACTCGTTTTGGAATATACCTACTCGCGTTGTGCAAAAAGTCTGTCGGGCAGAAAAGCATTTGCAGCCAATTTCTTTCTGATCGCTTTTACAACCATGTTGATTATTTCGATTGTAAAATCGTCGCTGGCACTTTCGTTGGGTTTAGTAGGCGCGCTATCGATTGTTCGGTTCCGCTCGGCAATTAAAGAACCCGAAGAATTGGCCTACCTGTTTTTTACCATTTCAATTGGTTTGGGATTGGGCGCCAACCAGCGAATCATTACAGTTGTTGGAGCCTTGATTTTACTGGCCGTAATTTGGTTACGTTATTTGAGCTCGAAAAGAAGCCGGCAGCAGAATTTGTATTTAACGGTTAGCGGAAGTGGATCGGAAAAACCAACGCTGGAAAAAGTAGATAAATTGGTGCAGGAAAGTTTTACAGCATCGAAGTTGGTACGCTACGACGAAACCCTTGATTTAATTGAGACGGCATTTTGGATTGAAATCAAAAAATCGGAAGATTTGCAAAACTTCAAAACAAAATTAAACGCTGTGAATCAGGAAATCAGAGTTTCTTTTGTCGATAATTATTCATTCTAAAAAAAACGATATGCACGCCGGTTATACCGAATTAACTACATATCGCTACGAACGGAAATTTGTTGCAGAACGGCAGTCACGTCTGGCAGTCGAGTCGATTGTAAAGCAAAATCAAGCCTTTTTTATTTCGGTATTTGCACCACGAAAAGTGAACAATATTTATTTCGATACTCCGGGACTCGATTGTTATTTCGACAATCTTTTTGGAAATGCAAATCGTTGGAAAGCACGAATTCGATGGTACGGCGAAATATTTGGACAAGTGCAGTCACCGGTTTTAGAATTCAAAATAAAAAAGGGACTGTTGGGAACGAAAAAATCGTTTCTACTACCCGACTTTGAAATCGACAAAAGTAATTTTGATGCTGCTGGTTTGAAAACCACTTTTGAAAAAGCAGAATTACCCACTGAAATTAAGGAACGAATAATAAATCTACATCCAGTTTTGTTAAATGCGTACCAGCGAAGTTATTTTTCTACAATCAATAAACATTTTCGGATAACGGTCGACGATCAGTTGGAATATTACAATTTGAGATCGACCTGGAATCATTTTCCGGCCGTTTATCGCGAACAGCTAAAAACAGTTGTGGAATTAAAATACGACCAGGAATGGGATTCGGAAGCAAAAACAATTAGCAATCAGTTTCCGTTTCGTTTGGATAAAAACTCGAAGTTTGTGGCCGGAATGAGTCATTACAAATGCGAAATTGCAGAATAAAAAGATAAATTAGCAACGCTAAAACGAAGCTTTCAACCGATTAAAAGAAGAAAATAGATGGATATTTACAAGGAGAAAAAGGAAATTCTTAAGCGATATTTTAATCAGACAGCCGGTTCTAGAATAACATACAGAAAAAGAAAAAAATACTATTGGAACAGCATTACCAATTATTGCAATTTTTTTGTTGAAAGTAATTCCAGCGTCTTGGAAATAGGCTGTGGAACCGGCGAACTTTTAGATCAAATCAACGGAAAAGAAAAAACCGGAATCGATTTTAGCGAGAATATGATTCGGGAAGCAAAACAACAATTTCCTGCCATCAATTTTATTTGTGCAGCAGCAGAAGATCTTCCTATCGAAAAAAAATACGACGTGATAATTCTTTCGAACCTGATTGGTTATCTGACCGATATTCAGCAGGTTTTTGAAGAACTTCATAAAGTATCTCACGCCGAAACAAAAATAATTATTACCTATTTTAATGCCTCGTGGGAGCCACTGATTAAGTTCGCCGAATTTATTCGAATCAAAAAGAAAGGACCAAAACAAAGCTGGATTTCCAGAAAAGATCTTGCGAATCTTTTGTACCTCTCCGATTTTGAAACCTACAAACAAAATTCGTCGATGCTCTTTCCGTTTTATGTTCCGTTGCTTTCAGAATTTTTAAACAAGTTTGTTTCACGACTGCCGCTTTTTAATTATTTCGCTTTAAATCAATATACTTTTTCGATACCCATTTCGAAATTGACCGAAGAGGAAGTGAGTAAAAAATATTCAACAAGCGTGCTCGTTCCTGCGCGTAATGAAAGCGGTAATATCGAGAATGCAATTACACGACTGCCCAAATTCGGGAAACACATCGAATTGATCTTTGTGGAAGGTAATTCAACCGACGATACCTGGGAAAAGATTCAGGAAATGCAGGAAAAATACAAAACCACCCACGACATTAAAATTTTACAGCAGCCCGGAAAAGGAAAAGGAGATGCCGTGCGCGCGGGTTATGATATTGCCACCGGAGATATTTTAATGATTTTGGATGCCGATTTAACCGTTCCGCCCGAACAGCTACCCAAATTCTACAATGCCATTGCGCAAAACAAAGGTGGATTTATTAACGGCACTCGTTTGATTTACCCGATGGAAAAAAATGCAATGCGCTTTTTAAATACGCTGGGAAACAAATTCTTCAGTATGGCTTTTAGCTGGCTGCTCGAACAACCGATAAAAGATACGCTCTGCGGAACCAAAGTAATGTTCCGAAAAGATTATATAAAACTGGCGGCCAACCGTTCTTATTTTGGAAACTTTGACCCATTTGGCGATTTCGACTTACTTTTTGGTGCCTATAAATTAAACCTGAAAATAATTGACATGCCCATTCGTTACCAGGAACGAATTTATGGCGATACCAATATTTCGCGATTTAAACACGGATTATTATTATTAAAAATGTGGTGGTTTGCTTTGTTTAAAGTAAAATTCAAATAAATATAAACCAACTTTTTTAATGATTTACTCCGATTTTCCGAACACTAAAATCATCGAAATACGACAATTTTTTGTCGGGATTCCAGAGGTAAATTTTTAGCATCGAATCCTGCAAAGCAGGTGGAACAGTAATTTTTATTCGAATGAGCCCCCAAGCGTTTTTATCGGTAAATAAAACATTATTTTGCGCTTTGTAAAATTGTCTGGAGTCTTTTGCAGAAACAACCAGTCTTCCGCTTTCCTTATCTGAATATTTCCAGATTTCAATCTCGTAATTATCTCCCGGTTTTACATCATCGAGTTGATATTCGAGTACAAATTCACGACTACCATCCATATAGATGGAATAGTCGCCTGATCTTGATTTTTCATTCGTGCGGTTTCGGCATTCCCTGGAACAACTCATATCGTTCTCAAACTTGCCAATTCCATTCTCTAGCCAAACAAAAAAGGAATGACGATTACCAGGTATTTGACGTATTTATTCAAAATCGATTGATTTATTTTTTTTGTTGAAAGATTTTATTCTTTATCAGTCCCCATTTCTGCAAACGAAACTGCAAGGAAGTTTTTAATACGCCAATTCCGTATACACTGCTGCTTTTTAAGCTGATACTCGAGGCATCGTCGAAATATTTTGTTGGACAGGTTATTTCTGCAATTTCGTAACCTGCATACCAGATTTGCGCCAACATTTGATTATCGAAAACAAAATTATCGGAGTTTTCCATGTAACAAATACTTTCCAAAACGTCTCTTGAAAAGGCACGGTAACCGGTATGGTATTCCGATAGTTTAGCATTCATTAATACATTCTGAATAAAAGTGAGTCCACGATTTGCAATGTATTTTATCATAGGCATTCCGCCTTTCAACGCTCCGGTTCCAAGAATCCGCGAACCGAGCACAACATGATACAAATCGCTGGCAAGTAAATTCGCCATCGCCGGAATCAGTTTTGGTGTGTATTGATAATCGGGATGAAGCATGATAACAATGTCGGCACCAATTTCGAGCGCTTTGTTGTAACACGACTTTTGATTACCGCCGTAACCTTTATTGATATCGTGAACAACAATGTGTTTTATCCCCAGCCTTTTGCCTTCATTTACGGTATCGTCTTTGCTTAAATCGTCAACCAAAATTACATCGTCGACAATGTTAAAATCGATTTCGTTATAAGTAATTTCGAGCGTTTTGGAAGCGTTATATGCCGGAAGTACAACTACTACTTTTTTATCGTTAATCATTCTGCCTTTTTTGTTGTGCCAAAAATAAGAAGAAAATAGCAGGAACAAACTTTCTGATATTATAATTTAACTCTTCCGGCAATTCGGGTTACAAATGTTGCAAAAGCCACCACCGAAACCGAACTGATTGGCATTAAAATAGCCGCAATTACCGGCGACAGGTTTCCGCTTAACGCAAAACTGATTCCGACAATGTTGTACAGAAAAGAAATTCCAAAACTGATTTTTACGATTTGCAACGAAGTTTTGGTAAAACGCACAAAACCTGCAAGTTTATCAAATTTGTCGGCTTCGAGAACCGCATCGCTGGCCGGCGAAAAATGATAAACTTTATTAGCAATTGTTAGTGCAACATCGGCTTGCATGAGCGCTCCGGCATCGTTTAAACCGTCGCCGGTCATTAATATGGTCTCGCCCTTATTTTGCAGCGCTTTTATAAATTCAGCTTTATCTCCGGGTTTTTGATTAAACAACATTTTATCTTTTGGAAAATACTTCGTCAAATTATCTGTTTCGGCATCGTTGTCTCCAGATATCAAGTAAATTTTAAAGCGATCTTTTAAGGCATCTAAAACATCTTTAATTCCTTTTCTGTATTTGTTGCTGATGGTATAAAATCCAGCAATTTCTTCGTCGATGGAAAGATAAACCACCGAAGTTTTTTGTTCCGTTTTAACTGAATTGTTTGTCACATATTCTTTTGCGCCAATTTTAATATCAAATCCACCGACACGCCCAAAAATCCCACGCCCGGCAACTTCAACAAAATGTTCGGGTGCATGGTATTTTGTATGCTTATAAAATTTTGAGATGGCAGTACTCAGCGGGTGAGTCGATTGTTTGGCCAGCGAATAAACTGCTTCAATTTTTTTCTCGGAAAGTGCTTCGCCTGAAAACACAATTTTGTTTTTATTGGGTTGTGTTAAGGTTCCGGTTTTATCGAAAACGATGGTTGAAATGTGCGACAGTTTTTCGATGACCGCGGTGTTTTTTATGTACAGACCATTTTTACCAAAAATACGCATTGTATTTCCAAAAGTGAAAGGAATGGAAAGTGCAAGAGCACACGGACATGCAACAATCAAAACAGCCGTAAAAACATAAATGGCCGTTTTCACCTCTCCTTTTAACAACCAAAATACCAATCCCGAAATGGCAACGGCGATAATAATAATCGTAAAATACTGACTGATTTTATCGGATAGCGATTTTAGTGAATCCGTAGGTTTTTCGTAGGTTTTATCCTGATTCCAGAGTTTTGTGAGATGACTTTGGTTGACTTCTTTTTTTACCCTGATTTTTATGATTCCGCCCATTTGTCGGCCACCGGCATAAATAAAATCATCTTTCTTTTTTAAAACAGGACTCGATTCTCCGGTTACAAAACTATAATCGATTTTTCCTTCACCTTCTACCAAAACCGAATCTGCCGGAATAAGTTCTTTGTTCCGAATAATCAGTTCGTCGTCGACAAGAATGTGTTCCAACAAAATACTTTCCTCAATTTGTTTGTTGATTTTTGTTACCGCAATCGGGAAATACGATTTGTAATTGCGATCGAAAGAAAGTGCTTCATACGTTTTCCCCTGGTACCATTTTCCAACCAAAAGGAAAAATATTAATCCGGAAAGACTATCGGAGTATCCGGTTCCGCCGGCTACAAGCACTTCGTAACTTGTCACCAAAAACAGCACAATAATTCCCAAAGCTATGGGTAAATCGATGCTGATATTTTTCTTCAACAAATTTTTAAATGCCGAAATATAGTAGTCACTTCCACTGTAAAATGCAACCGGAATCACCAGAATATAACTGAGGATGTTAAAAACGTGTTGCAAATTTTCGGATAAAGGTTCGCCATTAAAATAGGCCGGCAAACTGTAAGTCATCACATTGATAAACACAAACCCCGAGATCCCGATTTTGTAGAGCAATTTTTTGTACGCATTCCGGTCTTCATTTTTTTCGGAAAGACTCACCGATAAATCAGGTATGTAATGAATGGAAGAAAGCAACTCCACCACTTGTCTTAACGAAATCTGCTTTTCGTTGAAAGTTACGTCCACTTCTTTGCGTGTAAAATTCACAAAAGAGTGTTTGACTCCGTGGTGTAATGTATTGAGATTTTCGAGCAACCAGATACACGAAGCACAGTGAATTACGGGAATAAAAAACCTGACCTTTGAAATTTCTCCTTCAGTAAAAGAAACGAGTTTTTCTTTTACTTCAGCTTTGTCGAGGAATGCATATTTATTGCCAAATTCGGTGGTTTCAACTTTAATTCCGGGATTCTCCTGGAGGTCGTAATATTTAAAAAGTTTGTTTTCGTTGAGCAGTTGATAAACCGTAAGACAGCCGTTACAACAGAATTTCAGGTCGTTCCAAATTTCCGGGTGTTTCCCGCAATCGGCTCCACAATGTACACAGCTATTACTTTGTTTTTCACTTTTCATTGGTAGAACAACAGTCGCCTTTCGATTCCATAATCAGATCTGCAGTATTTTTCTCGAGGCTCTTTTCAAATTTCTGTTCAATTTTTTGTTTTGGCGGACTCAAAAACGGAATCCCCAAACTCAGTCCGCGCAAAATAAAGAAAATACCCACAACTACTACAAGCACCGGAATCAGTTTGTTTATTCTTTTTCGTAATCCCATACTCATTGCATTTCCTGCCAGCGAGATAAAAAGCATCATCGGTATTGTACCCAGACCAAATAAAATCATATACAACGATCCCTGTGCTACGTTACCTGTTCCGATTGCACCGGCAATTGCCATGTACACCAAACCGCAGGGTAGTAAACCATTTAACATTCCGATAAAAAACAAACTCGAATAGGTGCGGATCGAAAACATTTTTCCGATTGAGCTTTTGAGCTTTGCAACAAACGAGAACCAGTTTTTCCCGGTTTTACTTTTACCAACAAATAGCGCCGGAAAAAGAACAGAAATAATCATGACTGCGCCCATAATTACCGAAATCTTTTGCTGAAAACCAATCATACTGATTCCCTGCCCCAGCAAACCAAAAATGGCACCCATTATTCCGTAAGTTATTGTTCGTCCGACATTGTACAAAGTTCCTCCAAATATTTTTTGTCGGGTTGTATTTCCCTGCAAAGGCAGAGCTATTGCAATTGGTCCACACATTCCTGCACAATGAAAACTTCCCATTAAACCTAAAACCAAAGCAGAAAAAAGAATTGCCATATTAAATTTATTGTGAACTTATGATTGTAAAGTTAAAATATTTTATTGAATGCTTATTGGTCGGTCGACTTCGTATTTTAATCCCTCGTCGTACCAATAAAGTTTAAGAATATAGCGACCTGCCTGCAAATCGGATTTTGATAACCGGATTGTATTTTCGGTGAATTTTAAAGGCAAATGCAGATCATGTTTGCTACTCGACGGACGGTACAATAAAACACTGCCCGAATCGATTTGTGAAACCAAGCCTGCATTAAATGTTACCAGAAGAAAGTCGTTGTCCGATTCCACATTTATTTCGCTTTTGTATTTTGCCGATCTCGAATTAACTTCCATTTGCTGATTGTAATCCACTCCTTTTTCGTAATAATCTTTATGAACAAGATTTACTTCCTGCTGAAAAGCAAAGTAGATAAATCCGGCGCATGCAAGCAAAAACACAATCAAAAAAATAAGAATTCCTGTTCCCCAATTAAATTTCATTCCACTCTATTTTATGCTTACGGACTTACAAAGGTAGTTTTATAAGTTTCAACCAATTCGTTATTGCTGTAAATTCCAAACTCAACTTTTGTATTATCGCTTTTTAGTTGGTCTTTCGGAATAAATAAAACAAATGTGGATTGAAACATCGACTGATCTTTTATTACCATCGTATTTCCGGCCATTTTTATTTCTCCTTCTTGCGAAATCAGTTTGATTTCCAAGGGCATTTCGTTGTGTGTTTTGTTGACTATTTTGATGTTGTACACATTCGAAATTGTATTATCGTCGTTCTCCTGAAACAATAAACCGGGTGTTCGTAAAATGGTAGTTTCGATTGCCGGGCGCGAAAACAGCGTATAAATAAAAAAAGAGAACAGAATCAATAGAACAACAGAATAGGCTTTGTTTCTGGCATTCCAAACCGTGGTGTGCCCTTCTTTAATTCCGATTTCCGAATCGTAACGAATCAATCCGGATGCTTTTCCAGTCACCTTCATTATTTTATTACATTGGTCGATACACGC
>JBNKOT010000067.1:0-1803 GCA_050294855.1 Draconibacterium sp.
TGAACAATATACTTCTAAAGTAGACGGAAAATTGAAAGATACGCTGGGTGAAAAAAACCTTGATTGGCAGATCGAGAATTATAAAACAAACAGTATTCCGTTTCATGTAATTATAAAACCCGATGGAACCGAGTTGAAATTTGGTGTTACCTTCGAAGATGACGAATTCCGAGATTTTATCAAAAAAGGATTATAAAACGTTTTAGACGGTATATTGAATCCTTGAAGAGATTCCGGGGTTTTTTTATGTTTCTTGGTTTTATTTGAATATTTTTGAGCAAACAAAAAATACATTTATGGAAATTTCGGATTATTTGTTTTGGAATGTTGATACGCAATTTGATTTTGTTTCGCCCAAAGGAAAACTTTATGTGCCGGGTGCTGAATTGTTAAAACCAAGCTGGAAAAGTTTAACCAGTCTTGCTGGTTCAAAAAATATAAGGGTGGTAAATACTGCCGATTTTCATTATTCCAATTCTGCCGAACTTTCCGATCACCCCGATTTTATAAAAACGTTCCCGGAGCATTGTATGGCAAGTACCCACGGCGCCGATTATATTTCTGAAACTGTTCCTAAAAAACCGCTGATTATCAATTGGAACAAAAAATTTACGGTTTCGAATAAACTATTAAGAGCCAGAAATATTGTGATTAGAAAAGATGCTTTTGATGTTTTTGCCGGAAATCCGTATACCGATTCTGTTTTAAAAATTCTTGCTCCAAAAATTGCGGTGGTTTATGGCCTTACTACAAATGTGTGTGTAAACGATGCGGTGCTTGGTTTGGCCGCCAGAGTGGGGAAGGTTTATGTAATTGAAGACGCCATTAAAGAATTACCTACTATTCCCTTGCCCTTTGAAAACTGGAAAAAACTGGGTGTTGAAATGATAACTTTGAATGATCTTGAAAATTTAATCGACGAATCGATTTCCTGAAACTTCGACTGCCATTTGCTGCGCACTGATCACTGGACTACTTTCCTCGTTCTTCCCAAAAACGTTTTTCAATTAAATCGCTCTTTTTAATTGTTCTGTGGATCCACTGAATTTTTGTTTCTGTTTTTTCTTGTTCTGTTAATTTCCAATCTACTTCCGAATTGTGTAATTTGTGTGTTAGAAAATGAAGAACAATTGCAGCCGAAACAGAAATATTAAAACTTTCGGTAAAACCGTACATCGGAATTTTTAAAAATTCATCTGCTTCGTTCATAATAATATCCGAAATTCCGGGAAGTTCTGAACCAAAAACAAGCGCTGCCTTTCCGGTAGTAATATCAAAGTCGGGCAACTCCTGATCGTTGGTGTGTGGAGTGGTTGCAATAATTCGGTAACCCTGTTTTTTTAATTCCCGGATGGTTGCCAAACTATTATTTTTCTCCTTATTGTATTTATGCAAGGTTACCCATTTCGACGATCCCAGCGAAACTTCGGTGTCGACTTCAAAATCGTTTCGGTTTTCAATAATATGTACATCTTGAATTCCAAAGCAATCGCAGCTTCTTAAAACAGCGCTTGCATTTTGTGGTTGGAAAATGTCCTCGAGTACAACCGTTAAATATTTTGTTCTGTTTTCTACAATCCGGTTGAATAAAGCAAGTCGTTTTTCAGTGATATGATTGGATAGAAATTCGAATAACTCGGTTTGCATAATCTTAATTTTGAAAAAATAAAATAAAAAAAAGGGAAACAATTGTTTCCCTTATCTTTTTTTTGTTTCGTTTTACTACGATACAGCGCTTCCTAATTCAGCACCAGCTTTAAATTTAACAACTTTTTTAGCTGCAATAGTAATTTCTTTACCAGT
>JBNKOT010000068.1:0-2313 GCA_050294855.1 Draconibacterium sp.
GGTTTTGTTCTTTAAATACCTGAAGCGCTTTTTCGTTGTATTGTATTGCCTGCGGATAATTATCCAGTTCTGCCAGTGCACTCGAGATGTTACTGTAACATTTTGCTGCATTCAGTTTATCGCCCGTTTCCTCAAAAAAGGTAGCACTTTCGGTGAGGGTTTTTATGGTTTTAACATATTCGCCAAGTCGTAGTTGAACAGCACCCAAACTAATGTTTATTATCGCAATTCTCTTTTCATCGTTTAAGGCAGTTAATATTTGTTTGGCCTGTTGGAAATAGAATTCTGCCGAATCGAGTTGAGCTGTAAAAAAATGAAACCGCCCCAATTGATTCGAAGCTTCTGCCCAAAGCGAATCGTCATTGTTGAGAAAAACCTGATACGCAAATACTTTTCCTTTTTCAAGATCGATCTGCTCGTAAAGTTTGGCAAGCTGTAAGTTGGTTTTTGCAATTTCAAATTCGTCGCTTGATGTATTTAAACGTGCAATTAAACTATCAACTACTGTAGTCTGAGCCGATGAAAAGGAGAAATGAAGAACAAATATTATGAAGATTATTCTTTTCAATTTATAAGGAATCTGTTTCGTTGCGATGTTTTATTCAAAAATACCAAATAATGATTAGTTATACATTGTATATTTCTTTTAAAAAACCGTTTCAACTGAAGAAACGGTTTTTTAAAGCTGTTTTATTTATTCTGAGTTTAAGATTATTTTTTTAGAAATATGTTTGTTTCCGATTTCCAAAAGCATCAAATAAATACCGCCGGTTTGTTCCGATAAGTCCAAAACAATTTGTTCTAATGGAGTATGGTAGGTTTGTCTGAAAACCTGCTGCCCAGCTATATTCATAATGGTTAAAATAGCATTGTTGGTGTGAGTACCATCAATTTCTATAATTACAATTCCCTTTGTCGGGTTCGGATACAGATGTACACTGAGTTTGTCGAGCGGATATTCTTCGATGTCTGTAATTTTTCCAAGCACACATATTTCGAAAGTATCCGAAACGCTTTGTCCCTGAGATGTCGATGCTTTAAGACAAACAGAATAACATCCGGTGTCTGCAAGCATGGGCATAATTTCCATTGCTAAAACATTATCGTTAAAAGTTGATCTAATCCATTCTGGTTGTTCGCCTCCTACAAACGAGTATTGAAATGTTAAATCCTGGTTGGCAGGATCACCAAATACAAAGTCGGCTAAATTCAGCGCTAAAGAAATGGTATCGTCAGACTCCATTTGAATGTCTTCTACAGCGTTAAGCACGATTGGCTTTTGGATATCTTTCACGTAGAGTTCGAGCGTTACAACACTATCACATCCCATCATGTTTGAGAAGGTTTCAGTATAAATTCCGGCCTGTGAATATTCATGCCCGTTAAAGCTGTAGTTTTCTCCTTTTGTAATGGTGTCGTTTATTGAAATCGCATCATTTTGATTGACCATTAGATTTAAGGTTACAACACTGTCGCATCCAAATTGATTGTTGAGTGAAGTGATAAAAACTCCGGTTTCGTTGTAGGTAGAATTTCCAATTTCAACTTGTTCTCCTGCGCAAATTGTTGCTGAGACTTCCACAGAGTCCATTGGATTAACAGTTAAATCGAGCATTACAACACTGTCGCATCCAAATTGATTGCTGAGTGTAGTAATAAAAACTCCGGTTTCGTTGTAGGTAGAATTTCCAATTTCGACTTGTTCTCCTTCACAAATTATTGCAGAAACTTCGACAGAGTCCATTGGATTAACAGTTAAATCGAGCGTTACAACACTGTCGCACCCAAATTGATTGCTGAGTGTGGTAATAAAAACTCCGGTTTCGTTGTAGGAAGAATTTCCAATTTCGACTTGTTCTCCTTCACAAATTGTTGCTGAGACTTCCATAGAGTCCATTGGATTAACAGTTAAATCTAGCGTTACAACACTGTCGCACCCAAATTGATTGCTGAGTGTGGTAATAAAAACTCCGGTTTCGTTGTAGATTGAATTTCCAATTTCGGCTTGTTCTCCTTCACAAATTGTTGCAGAGACTTCGACAGAGTCCATTGGATTGACGGTTAAATCGAGCGTTACAATACTGTCGCACCCAAATTGATTGCTGAGTGAAGTGATAAAAACTCCGGTTTCGTTGTAGATAGAATTTCCAATTTCAACTTGCTCTCCTGCGCAAATTGTTGCTGAGACTTCGACAGAGTCCATTGGATTGACGGTTAAATCGAGCGTTACAACACTGTCGCACCCAAATTGATTGCTGAGAGTTGTAATGAAAGTTCCTGTTTCGTTGTAAGCAGAAGTTCCGATTTCGACTT
>JBNKOT010000069.1:0-7495 GCA_050294855.1 Draconibacterium sp.
AAAATGGATTTAGTTGATTACGATGAAGCTGTCTATAATAAAATAAAAGAAGATTATACGTTTTGGCAGATGATGCAAAATCCAAAAATTGCTGCAGAAGTTACCCTTTTACCGATTAAAGATTTGGGTGTTGACGCTGCCATTTTGTTCAGCGATATTTTAGTGATTCCTTATGCTTTGGGCATGGGACTCGATTTTACTGAAGCCGGTCCGGTTTTCGAAAAACCATTGGCAGAAAGAAGTAATCCACTAGCAGGACTAAATCCCGATCCATCGAAACTAAATTACATTTACAATGTGGTGGACGAAATTATTAAAACAAAACCCGCCAACATTCCATTGATTGGTTTTTGCGGCGCTCCGCTGACCGTTTTGTTGTTTATGTTGCAGGGTTTGGGAAGAAAAGGCGATTTCCCCGATGCCATAAAATTTATTTATCAGAATAAAAAAACAACACAAAAACTGATCGAAGAATTAACCGATCTTTCGATTGTTTATGCCGAAGAACAAATTAAACATGGAGTTGAAGTATTCCAGCTTTTTGATACACACGCCGGACTAATTCCGGTCGATTTGTACGAAGAATTGTTTATGCCGTCAACAAAAAAGATTGCTGCAGCCGTTCGTGCAAAAGGAGTTCCGTTTATTTTCTTTCCAAAAGGACTGGCAACCGGAATTGCAAATATCACTCCCGAACACTGCGACTTTTTAAGCATCGACTGGCAAACATCGTTACCAACTGCCCGAAAATTGGTACACAAAGAAATTGGTTTGCAGGGAAATATCGATCCAAGACTTTTACACGGAAGTCAGGAAGAAATTGAAAAAGTATTAAATACGTACATCGATTTTGGGGCAGAAAATCACGATTGGATTTTTAACCTCGGACACGGTTTTATCCCCGGTCTTCCATACGAAAATGCCAAATTCCTTGCCGATTGGGTGAAAAGAACCGATTGGAAAAGAAACGTATAATTCATCCACTTAGCAGAAAACAGAATGATTGATCAGGATTTATTGCAAAAATACAACAAGCCGGTTCCACGTTATACAAGTTATCCGCCGGCAAATTTTTTTACCGACGAATTTAAAGAAGCCGATTTTCGAAATGCGTTGACCGAATCGAACGATCAGCGACCTGAAAATATCTCGTTTTATTTTCATATTCCGTTTTGCAAACAAATGTGTTATTTCTGCGGATGTAATTCGTACGGAATAAAAAACGACCACATTATTCACGACTATATTCAAGCCTTAAAAGCTGAAATAAAAACAGTTGTGAAATACATCGATAAACGCCGACCAATTTCGCAAATTCATTATGGTGGTGGTACACCAAATGCAATTCCTGTAAAATATCTGCAGGAAATTAACGAAATGCTGCTTTCGACTTTTCCAAGCATCGACAAACCAGAAATTGCTATCGAATGTAATCCGGCTTACCTGACTTTTGAGCAGATGGACGGATTAAAGAAGGCCGGTTTCAAACGTTTCAGTTTAGGAATTCAGGATTTTAATCCCGACGTTTTAAAAACTGTAAACCGCGAAATGCCAAGCATGCCGGTTAAAGTAATTATGGATTACCTGAAAAAAGACGATCAGGAAGTGGCGATCAATCTCGATTTTATTTACGGATTGCCCAAACAAACGCCGGAAAGTTTTGCCTGGGCCATTGAACAGGCGGTTGCATTAAAACCCGACCGTTTGGTAACTTTTTCGTATGCACACGTACCCTGGGTAAGTAAGATTCAGAAAAAACTCGAAAAAGCAGGAATTCCAGGAGGCGAGGATAAAATGAAAATGTTTGATGAAGGTTTCAAACTACTTTCACAAAACGGATACCGCGCCATTGGTCTCGACCATTTTGCATTAGAAAGCGACGAACTCACACTGGCGTACGACAATAAAACGCTGCACCGTAATTTTCAGGGATATTGCACCACTCGCACAACCGGACAGGTTTACGCTTTAGGAGTTACCGCAATTAGTCAGTTAAACGGCGTTTACGCACAAAACACAAAGTCGATTGCCGAATACATCGAAGCAGCCAACAAAGGCGAAATTCCGGTAATTAAAGGATATAAACTAAACAACGAGCAAAGAATTATCCGCGAAGTGATTACCGAATTTATGTGCAACGAACAGGTGGTTTGGGACGAAATCGGAGCCCGTTATTCAAAAACCGGCGAAGAAATTCGAAATACCATTAAATACGACCTCGCCGCGTTAAAAGAGTTCGAAGCCGATGGAATTATAAATATATCGGAAGACAAAATAGAAGCAACCGAAGAAGGCCTAATATTGATCAGAAATGTGGCAGCTTCTTTCGATCCGCTGTTAACAAATTCAACCAAAACTTTTTCAAAATCGGTTTAATAAAAAACACCATGGAAAAAGACATTGTAATTATTGGTGCCGGATTAACCGGATTAACGTTGGCGTATTACCTGAAAAAACAGGGCTTAAATGTCTTGCTGATTGAAAAGTCAGATAAAGCAGGCGGAGTGATCAATACCGAAAACGAAAACGGATTTGTTTTTGAAACCGGTCCGAATACCGGAGTTGTTGGAAATCCTGAAGTTGCTGAATTGTTTGAAGAGTTGGAAGGACTTTGCAAATTCGAGGCCGCCGATCCCAGTGCAAAACGCCGCCTGATCTGGAAAAACGGGAAATGGCATGCACTTCCTTCGGGTTTGATTTCGGCTGCAACAACACCACTTTTTACGATAAAAGATAAATTTAAAGTACTCGGCGAACCTTTCAGAAAAAAAGGTGATAATCCGGAAGAAAACCTTGCCGACCTTGTAAAACGCAGATTGGGCGTAAGTTTTTTAAATTATGCCATCGATCCGTTTATTTCGGGAATTTATGCCGGAAATCCGGAGTATTTAATTCCAAAATATGCGCTTCCAAAATTGTATGCTTTAGAACAAAACTACGGTAGTTTTATCAAGGGTTCGATGCAAAAAGCAAAGGAAAAAAAGAACAATCCGCGTTTGCAAAAAGCAACAAAAGATGTTTTTTCTGCTAAAGGAGGATTAGGTAAGATTACCAAAGCACTGACTGAAAAAATAGGAGTAGAAAATTTTCTTTTTAATGCGGTCAACACCAGTGTCGATCCGAAAGAAAAAAGTTTTGTGTTAAGCACAGAAATCAATTCAGAACCGGTTCGGGTTACAGCAAAAAAAGTGGTTACTACCAGCGGAGGCCCCGATTTATTTAACTTACTTCCGTTTCTAAGTAAAGAAGAAAAAGCACCTTTTGAAGTGCTAAAATATGCGTCGGTGGTGCAAGCCATTGTTGGATTCAAAAAATGGGAAGGCATTCAACTCAATGCATTTGGTGGATTAGTTCCAACAATCGAGAACAAAAACATACTTGGTGCGTTATTTACCTCGTCGTTCTTTAGCAAGCGGGCACCCAAAAATGGTGCTTTAATTTCGGTTTTTATGGGAGGTACAAAACGTCCCGATATATATGAGATGAGTGAAAAAGACCTTCAATCGATGCTCAAAACAGAGTTGGAAGAAATGTTGAAATTAGACAATTTTTCGCCCGATCTTATAAAAATATACCGATATAAATATGCCATTCCACAGTACGGATTAAGTTCTGCACAGCGTTTTGAAACCATAAATGCAGTTCAGAAAAAATATCCGGGACTGTTTATGGCAGGTAATATCCGAGATGGAATCGGAATGGCCGACCGAATAAAACAAGCTCGCACTTTAGCCGAAGAACTGGTATAAACCGAAGTATTGAACGAAATATCAGAGCGTGATGTTATCGTCAATTGACGGACGGAATGAAGTTCTGATTGATGATACTTAGCTTTATGAAATGTAAAATTAAAATCTAAAAATGTTTCGAAGATTCAAGGAGAAATGGAATATTAAATCGAATCTGCAGTTAATAATTATTTTAATTGTTTTTTCGGTTACAGGAAGTGCGGCAATGGTTGTTCGGAAAATGGTTTTCAATTTGGTTGGTATTCAACCCGAAACATCACTTTTTATAAAAATCCCTCTGTACATCGCCGTTTTATTCCCGGCTTACCAGATTTTACTTTTTGTTATCGGCAGTTTAACTGGGCAGTTTCAGTTTTTTTATGCTTTCCAGAAAAAATCGCTTGCTTTTCTAAAATTCGGAAAAAAAAAACGATGAAAGAAATCGCAAACATAGCAGCAACCTACGAAAAATTACAAACTGAGATTTGTACGATTTTGGAAACTGCCGACGGAAAAGGGAAGTTTTCAAAAAATAGCTGGAGCAAAAAAATCGGGCAGGGAATGACCCGTGTTTTGGAAAACGGAACAATTATTGAAAAAGGCGCCGTTAATTTTTCCTTTGTGAAAGGGAAATATTCTCCTGAAATGGAAAAATTACTGGGCGAAAAAGCCGACAGTTATGCGGCCACCGGAATTTCTTCCATCATTCACCCAAGTAATCCAATGGTTCCGATCATTCATATGAATGTGCGTTATTTTACACTCGACAGCGGAGTTTCTTGGTTTGGAGGCGGAATCGACCTCACTCCGCATATTATTGAACACGAAGATGCCGCGAATTTTCATCGGGCCCTAAAAACAATCTGCGACAAATACGATACTACGTTTTATCCGGCATTTAAAAACTGGGCCGACGACTATTATTTTCTTCCACACAGAAACGAAACCCGTGGTGTTGGCGGAATCTTTTTCGACCGACAAAAACCCGGAGAAAAAAACAGCTTTCAACAACTCTTTGATTTTACAATCGACCTGGCAAAAGCATATCCTCAAATTTATGCTGATCTGATGAAAAAAAACAGTTTGAAATCGTTTACCGAGCGAGAAAAAAACTGGCAAAACCTTCGACGAGGAAGGTATGTTGAGTTTAATTTGATTCACGACCGAGGAACAAAATTTGGATTAGAGTCGAGTGGAAACACCGAATCGATTCTGGCCAGTTTACCGGCAAATGCGAGTTGGGAATACAATTATGAAGCTGCGCCGGGCGGATTTGAGGAAAACACGCTTATGTGGTTAAAGAAAAATGTTGACTGGATAAACAACAATTGAATTCAAACAAATGAATAAAAAAACAGCGATAATATTATCGAATGTTGGTACACCAGACGAACCAAAAGCCGGTGCTGTCAGGCGATTTTTATTCTATTTTTTAAACGATAAATATGTCATCGACTTACCATGGTTATTACGGAAATTTTTGGTGAACTGCATTATTATTCCGTTCCGAATTAAAAAGTCGACCAAACTTTACGAACGACTGTGGACCGAAAACGGTTCGCCAATTATTTATCATACTGAAAATTTAAAAGCAAAACTTCAACAAAAACTGGGCGATAATTTCGAGGTTTTTATCGGAATGCGTTACGAAAATCCGAATTATAAAAAGGCTCTAAAAGAAATAAAAAAACAAGGTTTCGATCGGATTATCATGTTTCCTTTGTTTCCGCAATACGCACAATCTACTACAGAAACAGCTTTTGTTTCAGCCGATTTAGAAATAAAAAAACTAAATATAACCGCCGAAATTGTAAAGGTGGATCAGTTTTACGACCACCCTTCATTTATAAAAGCGTTTGTCGATCGGGCAAAAAAATACGACCTCACAAAATACGATCATGTGTTGTTTTCGTATCATGGCCTACCCAACCGCCAGGTCGAAAAATGTCATCCGGGCATAAATGTAGAAGCCTGCGATTGTACACAATCGATTCCCGAACATGGCAAATTTTGTTACCGGGCAACCTGTTTTGCCACTTCGCGTTTGATTGCTAACGAACTCGGATTAAAAAGATCGGATTATTCAAATGCCTTTCAATCAAGACTTTCAAAAAACTGGCTCTCTCCTTTTTCCGACGAACTGATTTTGGAAAAACTAAAAGAGGGGAAAAAAAACATACTGGTTTTTGCTCCTGCATTTGTAACCGATTGTTTGGAAACCGTTATCGAAATTGGAGAAGATTACCAGATGCTTTTCAGCAAAAATGGTGGCGAAAAAATACAATTGGTCGAGAGTTTAAATTCATCCGATTCTTGGGTAAATGCAATTGTTGATATTATCGGAGAAAATATAAAAAACAGCAATTCAAATTAGTGTATGATTTTAAGTTTTCAGCTTTCACCCGAAAAAATAGATTTTATTCTACGTTTAACCTACACTTGCATTGCAACTGTTATTGTTAATCTTCCGTTTGGATATATTCGTGGTGGTTTCCGAAAATTATCGTTTTGGTGGTTTGTTGCCATCCATGCTCCTGTGCCAATTGTTATAATGATCCGCAAATTTCATGATCTGGAACTCAGTTGGATTTTGGCGCCCTTTTTATTGGGTTCGTTTTTTCTCGGGCAATTTGCCGGAAGAAAAATCTATACATTAAAACCCTACCGAAAAAAAGATCAACAGCTAAAATAAAGCACAACAGATTGGAAATCCACAAATTTTATTGCCGAATTAAAGTGCAGTAAATTTCAAATCCAAAATAATTTTCAATTTTCAAAACTAAAAGAGCCGGATCAAACCTCACAGCCGTCCGGCAGCTTTGCAGGATTTAAAGATTAACCAGAAAATAAGGCAAAAAAAAGCCGCTGATTAATACAATCAGCAGCTTTCAATGTCTTACATAAATTTATTCTTTCTTCCCGGCAAGGTCAATTCCAATACGTTGTCCTTTGTAAGATGCATCTTTAAAAGCACTTAGAATTTCTTTTTCGTACTTTTTATCTACTTCGAAAAATGAAAATCCTTTTAACACCTCTATGCTTCCAATTTCAACACTTTTACCCGGAGTTTTCTCATTTATTAAATCGATAATCGTGCGTTTACCAATACCATTCTTTTTCCCCATGTTAAAGAAAAATCTTGAAAATTCGTAATCTTTTCTTCCACCACGATTTCTGTCGCCGTAACTACCTCTTTCGTTTCTTCCGCCACGTCCACCGCGGTCGTCACGTCCTCTACCACGATCTCTGTCGCCTCGAAAACCTCTGTCTCGTCCACGATCACCACGATCATTTCTTCCTCTTCTATCGTTACGACCTCTTCTGTCGCCACGGTCATAATCCCTGTCGCTGCCACGTGATTCATCAACATTTATATCGGGAGCATTTTCGTAATACTGAAGAAAGCGGTTAAATTCAACCGAAACAAAATGTTTGATCAATTCTTCGCGATCTAACCACGCCAGTTTTTTGTAAATCACCGGCATAAATTCACCAATCTGTTCGTTGTTTACGTCAATTTTTTCGACACGATCTATTAAACTAAACAGCTGTTTTTCGCAAATTTCTTTTCCGGAAGGAACAGCTTTTTTGATAAAGGATTTATTCAACGTGCGTTCAATTTGTCTCAATTTTCCTTTTTCGCGCATGTGAATTAAAGTAACCGAAACCCCGGTTTTCCCGGCACGTCCGGTTCTTCCGCTTCGGTGTACATAAACTTCAGGATCGTCGGGCAAATTATAGTTGATAACGTGTGTTAAATCGTTTAC
>JBNKOT010000070.1:0-3060 GCA_050294855.1 Draconibacterium sp.
TTTACAATCAATGCAAAATCTTCGCTGCTAAAAGACCTCAAACTCGAGAAAAAACAAAGCCATTACGACAACTTCTAAAAGCTACTTTATGAAAAAAATTATTGCAACATACAAAGCGCCTCAGGAAATTGGTCCTTACAGTC
Organism: Draconibacterium sp.; assembly: GCA_050294855.1. Taxonomy (GTDB): domain Bacteria; phylum Bacteroidota; class Bacteroidia; order Bacteroidales; family Prolixibacteraceae; genus Draconibacterium. The sequence continues at coordinate 144 of JBNKOT010000070.1, forward strand.
AGGCGGTTGAAGCAAACGGAACCTTATATATTTCAGGCCAGGTTCCATTGGTTCCCGAAACCATGAAAGTTGTGGATGGCGGAATTACAGAACAAACTTTGCAAGTGATGAAAAATATTGGTGCTATTTTAGAGGCTGCCGGATATTCGTATTCCGATGTAGTAAAATCTACTTGTTTTTTAAGCGACATGTCGAACTTTAAAGCAATGAACGAAGTGTACGGTCAGTTCTATTCCAAAAATCCACCTGCACGCGCGGCCTTCGCGGTAAAAGAATTACCATTAGGTGTGATGATCGAAATAGAAACCATTGCTGTAAAATAATTTTATTTTCATCTGTATAATATTTTTGGATTTCTGAATGTTCAGAAAAGTAAGATCGGTCTGATAAGACAAAATAAACCACAAGTTTTTTTGGTTGGCAGTTCCTGTAGATAATTTTAACATTTAATTTGAAATTAAATGCTGTTCATCCAATCAACAGATTTGAGGCAAATAAAAAGGGTTTCCGAATATTCGGAAACCCTTTTATTATAGCGTTTTGTTTTGTTCTGCTTATTCAGCAACAACTTCAAATTCGAAATCAACTACAACTTGTTTGTGTAATTTGATTTTTGCAATGAAAGTGCCAACCTCTTTAATGCTGTCGGTAGGTAAACTAATTTGTTTACGGTCGATTTCAAAACCTTTCTTATTGATGGCTTCAGCCAACTGAATGGTATTTACCGAACCGAAAATTTTACCTGAAGAACTTGTTTTAGCACCAATTTTAACTTTTTTGTTCACCAATTGCTCTGCAATTTTATTCGCTTCAGCTACTAATTTAGCTTCTTTATGAGCACGTTGTTTGATGTTTTCAGTTAAAATTTTCTTTGCTGTTGGAGTTGCAATAATTGCTTTTTTAGTAGGAACTAAAAAGTTTCTTGCGAAACCATCTTTTACGTTTACTACATCGTCTTTGCTTCCTAAACGATCTACGTCTTGTATTAATATAATTTCCATTTCAATTCCTCCTTATTTCATCATGTCGGTTACAAATGGCAATAAAGCAATCTGGCGAGCACGTTTAATTGCTTGTCCAACTTTACGCTGATATTTCAACGAAGTTCCTGTAATACGACGAGGTAAAATTTTACCTTGTTCGTTTAAGAATTTTTTCAAAAACTCAGGATCTTTGTAATCTACATACTTGATTCCGTTTTTCTTAAAACGGCAATACTTTTTCTTTTTAATCTCTACTGACGGTGGAGTCAGGTACCTGATTTCACTTGCTTGTGCCATGATTTAAGCCTCCTTTTTTTCTGTTTTTTCTTTCTGAAGTCTCTTTCTCTTACTGCTATAAGCCACTGCATACTTATCAAGTTTTACAGTCATAAATCTTATAACTCTCTCATCACGACGGAAGTCGGTTTCAACTTTCGCAATCAGTGAAGAATCGGCAATAAATTCAAATAAATGAAAAAAGCCGGTAGATTTTTTTTGGATTGGGTAAGCCAATTTTTTCATTCCCCAATTCTCCTCATGGATCATATCGCCACCATTTTCGGTGATAATGTCCCTGAACTTTTTTACCGCTTCCTTTACCTGTGGCTCAGATAAAACGGGAGTACAAATGAAAACGGTTTCATACTGGTTCAACATAAACATCAATTTTTAATTAATAAATCTTGTTTTTCGAGGCGCAAAAATAGAAATAAATTCTTATTTATCAAAGGGTTTGATACTTTTTAGTTTTACGTTAAATTAAGGAGAATCAGCGATTATCGATCGAATCAGAAATGGATCGTTGAAAAGAGATTAAAAAAGATGGAGAACAGATAAAAAAAAGAACCATTCTTTCTATCAAAAATATAGAGAGAACGGTTCTTTATAATCTTCTTCAATCTTATCAATCCATTTTCCTATAAAGGAATATTGCCATGTTTTTTTGGCGGATTCGACTTTCGTTTATTTTTTGTCATATCCAGCGCATCGATAATTTTTTTACGTGTATCGCGTGGATTAATTATTTCATCTATGTAGCCCAAAGAAGCTGCTTTGTATGGATTTGCAAATTTTTCGCGGTAATCGGCAACTGCTTTTACTTTTTCCTTTTCATCCAATTTATTTCGGTGGATAATATTAATTGCTCCTTCGGGACCCATTACTGCAATTTCGGCGGTTGGATAGGCCAGATTTACATCGGCTCCAATGTGTTTGCTCGACATTACGTCGTACGCTCCACCATACGCTTTTCTTGTGATTAATGTAATTTTTGGAACCGTTGCTTCAGCAAAAGCATAAAGTAGTTTTGCTCCGTGTTTAATAATTCCTCCAAACTCCTGACTTGTTCCCGGCAAAAATCCCGGAACATCAACCAAGGTTACCAAAGGCAAATTGAATGAATCGCAAAATCGAACAAAACGAGCCGCTTTTACCGACGAATTAATGTCAAGTACACCAGCAAGACTGTTGGGTTGATTGGCAACAATTCCTACCGGACGGCCGCCAAAACGTGCAAATCCAACAATGATATTCTGAGCATATTGTGCTTGCACTTCCAAAAAGTGTTTGTTGTCAATCACATTCTGAATGATGTCGTGCATGTCGTAAGGTTTATTCGGATCGGCCGGAACAATGTCCTGCAAACTTTCCTCTTGACGTTCGGATGGATCGATGGTCGGTTTAATTGGCGGATCTTCGAGGTTATTCGAGGGAATAAAACTTAAGAGTTCGCGAATCATCATTAATGTTTGTTCTTCGTCGCTGCCGTTAAAATGAGCCACACCACTTTTCGAATTGTGTGTTGCCGCACCACCAAGTTCTTCTTTTGAAACTTCTTCGTGAGTTACTGTTTTAATAACATCGGGTCCGGTAACAAACATGTGACTTTTTTCATTCACCATAAAAATAAAGTCGGTGAGGGCAGGAGAGTAAAC
>JBNKOT010000071.1:0-6602 GCA_050294855.1 Draconibacterium sp.
CGATGGTTTCAGTTTATTCAATTCGCAACTCCTATTACTTTTTAACCTTACATAATTCACCCAAACATTAATTACCTTGTAATACTACCAGCATTAATTTATTATGTAAATTATTTCACTAACATTAAAATAAGTTTTTCGGCCCACAGGTTTCCTGACAATATTTTCAACCTAATTATCAGATAATCACGATTTGTTTTTTCGAACGACGAAAAAATAGTTTCTAACTATTTCCATCAGAATCTTTTTTTTTTTGCGTTTAATTAATACTGAAAAAACTGCTTTTTCTACTAAATATTCATGCGATATTGGCATTTTTTGTTGGTATTATTAAGTTGTTTTAAATGCTTTAAATTGCATAAAAAAAAACCACCGGACCAATGTCCGGTGGTACCCAATTAAGTTGTGATAAAACCAGAGTCCTAGCTTCACTAGGAGATATACAATATACAAAATAGTTTTATTCAAGTCAATAGTTATTGCCTTTATTTTCAATGTTATACATATTGTTTTTACTCATTGTATAATTTACAATAATTAAATAAAAGACAATAAAGTTTTTTAATAATCAATCTAAAGTGTTGTCTATTAATAGGTTTATCATTTTTACAAACATTCTTGTTTGTTCTAAATCTTTGTTCATTTCAGTAATGAATTTTTCCTATTTAATTATATATTCGTGCAATATTTGATTAGTTGTATGAAAATTCGCAAATTATTAAGGATTTTACATCGTGATTTCGGTTATTTTATAGTCGGAATGACAATAGTTTATGCATTGTCAGGAATATTTTTGAATCATCGCCACGATTTTAATCCAGATTATAACATATATAGTCAAGAGCTTCAAACCGGGATTCGAAATAAAGAAAATCTCTCCGAAACAGAAGTTAAAAATGTATTAAAAGAATTCGACTTCGATTTGGTCTATAAAAAACATTACCTCAATAATCAGGGACTGGTTAAAGTTTTCATAGAAAACGGAGAGCTTGCAATAGATCCGGAATCAGGGCAGGCAGCTTTGCATTATTTGCAAAAACGTCCCATCATTTTTGGAATGAATAAGTTACACAAAGCTACTTTGGGAACTGCCTGGAAATGGGTGAGCGACCTGATGGCACTAATTATGCTTTTAGTAGCTGTTACCGGACTATTTCTTTTAAAAGGAAAACGTGGCTTTAATCGTTGGGGATGGTGGTTTACCATTGCAGGATTTATTGTACCTTTAATTTTTGCTTTATTATTCGTATAACTATAAACTAAAATCAAAATGAAAAAACTAGCTTTAATCTTTGCATTTGCTTTATTCCTTTTTAGCTGCGGAAATCAAAAAAGTACAAAACAAACCGAAACACTAGCTCAGGCTGAACCGGAAGTTGTGGTAATAACTGTCGATGATTTGTATCAAAATGCAGCTGATTTAGCTGATAAAGAAATAACAGTAAAAGGTACAGTAATGCATGTTTGTCAGCAAGGCGGACAACGTTGTTTTATAATGGGTAGTAACGAGGATGTTAACATCAGGATCGAGGCAGGAGAAAAAATTGGCACTTTTAGTCAGGAATTAATGGGAAGCGAAATTGAGGTTTTTGGCGTATTAAGAGAAGTAAAATCTGAAGCTGAGGCCCACAATCCCGGACAACATTCGGGTGAAGAACAAGTAGTAGAGGATGCCGAAACTGCATCGGCTCATAAAGTTATAGCTGAATCGCAGGATGCCGCTGCAACCGTTTATTTTATTGAAGGTTTAAAATCGAAAGAATTGTAGTTTTATAACAAATGATAAAAAAAGGAGGATATTATTCCTCCTTTTTTTGTGCTTCACCCTGAATAAATTTTAACGAAACGGAATTTACACAATGTCGGGTGTTTTTATCAGTAAATTTTTCGCCGTAAAATACATGTCCCAAATGTCCACCGCAGTTTGTACAGGTAATTTCAGTCCTTCTGCCATCGGCATCGGTGGTTTTTGTTACGGCTCCTTTAATTTCATCGTCGAAACTGGGCCAGCCACAATTCGACTCAAATTTGTCTGACGATTTGTACAAAGCTGCATTGCATCTTTTACAAACATAGGTTCCTTCTTTTTTATTCTTGTTGTATTCTCCGGTAAATGGGCGTTCTGTGCCTTTTCCGATGATTACATATTCCTCGAATTCAGTCAGTTTATTGTAAGTTGGATTTTTTTCCTGATTCTCCATTTTTCCTTTTTGATTATTTTCCTGCGCATCGCTGAAAAAAGTAATGGCAAAAAATAGTACGATTAACAATGTTTTCATCATACCATCAAAACAAACAATTCGAATTAAAAGTTTAAAACCGATGAATCTTTATCAACATCGGCCGGATATTTATAGAATCGTGATACTTTTACCGAAAAATATTTCATGGATAATACATACGATATTCCGGTTCTTTTTCATGACGAAGATATTATTGTTGTGAATAAACCCATCGATCTGGCGGTTCACAAAAACGATTTTATGCCACACGATGCTCCTTATCTGACAAAGCTGATTGGCGACAGCACCGGAAAATGGATTTACAATGTTCATCGTTTGGATTCAAAAACTTCGGGTGTTATTGTTTTAACTTTTTCGAGCGAAATGGCTAAAGAACTAACACTTCAATTCGAAAGAAAGGAAGTTGAAAAAACCTACTTTGCCATTGTCCAGGGTAATCCGGGTAAAGGAACTTTTAACGAAAAGGTGCTGGTAAAAAAGAAATCGAAATTTAAAAAGCCTGCTGTTACACATTTTAAAACACTCGAAACCGTTCAGACCAATTTTTCATACAAAGAAAAAGAAAATATAAATTTGAGTTTGGTCGAAATAAATCCTGAAACCGGCAGATGGCACCAGCTACGTCAGCATTTTGCAAAAAATTATTTCGATATTTTGGGCGATTCGCATCATGGCGATTTTACTTTAAACAAGTTGGTAACCGAAAAAATAGGTGTAAAAAGATTGTTTTTACACGCTTCTAAACTCAGTTTTAATCACCCCAAAACCAAGGAACGAATTTCTTTTGAAGCTGAATTGCCGGAAGATTTTAAAACGGTACTAGGCCATTTTAAAGAGCTTGACTAATGTATTGCTAGATTTTTGTATCTACTTGCTGGATTCGACGGTTTATATATTGTTCAATTATTGTTCATTTCAAATGCGAATCTGGATTAAAATAAACGATTATTCTTGTCGATTTTTATTTCTAAACGCGCTGGGCGTAATTTGTTCTTTCTTTTTAAACATATTACTAAAATAATAGATCGACTGAAATCCAAGTTCGTAGCTGATTTCCTTTACGCTTTTATCGGTTGAAATTAGCAATTCTTTAGCACGAATTATACGAAGTTGCAGGTGATATTGCCCGGGCGAAACACCGGTGAATTTTTTAAACATTTTTCTGAAATACGAATAACTGACATTGTGTTTGGTTGCCATCGCTTTTAAATCGAGATCTTTTTCAAAATCCTGCCTGATCTCGAATCGAACGGATTCGATAACCTGAGCAATTCGTTTTCCAGAAAAACCTTTTTGCTTTTCGAACGAAATAATGTAACCCAGCAGTTTGATGATCATTCCGGAAACGATATGCTGATATCCCGGTTGTTCTTTTTCAACTAAATCAAAAATCTTTAAATAAGTATCAATCAATTCTTCTCTGATCCCAAAAGAAAATACCAGATTTTCAGGATTAAACTGAGGGTGAGCAATTAATTTTCTGGCGAGTTCACCGTCAAAACCAATAAAATTTTCAGTCCACCCCGTTTTTTTTAATGGCTGATATCGGTGCCAAATGTTGGGTAAAGTAATAAAAACCGAACCTTTTTTTAGATTGTATTTTCCGTATTTATTTTCCAGAATGCCTTCACCCTGAGTAATATAGTTGATTTGAATTTCTTTTAATATACGACCTTGTTCCCAGTTGAAAAAATATTCGGAAGGATGATTTGTGGAAGGATATTTTTCGTTTGCACGAATAAGAACAGAGCCGGCAACATTTAAAAAAAGTCCCCAATTCCGATCTTCTTCGCTTGTTGTTAAATATTTTACCGTATTTTTATTCATAAAATTAGGATCAAATAGTATAAATTTTATGCCATTTTAGGTATTGTTTTCGCGTATTTACAAATATATATTTGTTTTCTTGTAGTCAAACTAAATCGAATAAATCAAATCAAATAAATTAAACGAACATGAACGTAATTTTAGGAATCTTATTTCATTCCTTGGGTGGTGGTGCTTCCGGAAGCTGGTACATGCCTTACAATTGGGTAAAAAAATGGCGCTGGGAAATCTATTGGATAACCGGCGGAATCTTCTCGTGGCTGATTATGCCGCTTCTGGCAGTGATGTTAACCATTCCCAACTGGCAAGAAATTTTGCATGCCACAAACGGAAGTGTACTTCGCAATACCTATATTATGGGTTTGCTTTGGGGAGTTGGCGGACTTACATACGGACTTGCCATTCGTTATCTTGGCATGTCGCTCGGAAATTCGGTGCTGCTCGGAATTACTTCGGTTGTTGGATCATTAGGACTCCCTATTTTGCGGAATGTTCCGGGAGTTGCTGATATTATTCCTGCAGGGATCGCGTTTTCTGATCTGTTTGGTAGCACAGGTGGACAAATTGTATTACTCGGAATTGCAATCCTGTTGGTTGGAATTATCCTCAGTGGAAGAGCCGGAATTACAAAAGATAAAGATTTAGGATATATAAAAGAAGGAGTGAACAGCGAGTTCAAACTCTCGAAAGGATTGATAATCGCAGTTATTTCGGGTGTTTTGAGTGCTTTCTTTAGTTTTGGTATCGATGCCGGAAAAGAAATGGCGGCAGAAGCCAGAGCGCTGGCTGTGGCTCAGGATTATTCGTTTCTTACCGAATCTGGAGACGGATTCAAATACCTCTTCGAAAATAACATCATCTTTTTTGTGATTCTCTGGGGCGGATTAACAACCAACATGATATGGACAACAGCACTGATTCTAAAAAATAAAACCGGTGGTGATTTTGTCGACAAAAAAACGCCTTTGTTACGTAACTATTTATTTTGTGCTTTGGCAGGAACAACCTGGTTTCTGCAGTTCTTTTTTTACGGTATGGGAGAAACAAAAATCGGAAATGGTGCCAGTTCGTGGACACTCCACATGGCAACCATCATCCTTACAGCAAATCTCTGGGGTTTTTACCGCAAGGAGTGGAAAGGAGTCTCAAAGAAAACTTACAACACCATTTTAATCGGCATCGGAGCAATCCTGCTTTCGGTAATTGTTATTGGAATTGCCAAATGGTTGTATCCTGAATTAAATGCACTTGGATAATGAAAATGCATCGAGAGTTCCCTGCCTATTGCATGCATAAAAAAAGAAAAGATGAAACGAACATGAATTTTTCTCATTCTAAATTCACAAACAAGAATGATTAAAATTTATGTGAGTTCCTGAATGTCTTCAAATTTTTTGAACATTCAGAAATCAAAAAATTTTAAACAGATGAAACGACTGGCTTTTAAAATGCACCTGAACGATGGGCAAAAAGAAGAATACAAAAAACGGCACAACGAAATTTGGCCTGAACTAAAAAAGTTACTGAAGGACAATGGAATCAGCGAATATTCTATCTTTCTTGACAACGAAACAAATACACTTTTCGCTTTTCAGAAAGTGGATGGCGGCGGTGGTTCTCAAAACTTGGGTGAAACAGAAATCGTAAAAAAGTGGTGGGCTTTTATGGCCGATATTATGAAAACAAATTCCGACAACTCTCCTGTTTCGGTTGAATTGGAGGAACTTTTCTTTCTAGAATAAACCTAAAAATCAATAAAAATGAAACCTTTAAAAGCCTTATTTCAGAAATTATCGATATTGCTGCTTTTTAGTGCAGTCTCGATAGCTCTGTTTGCAAAAACCGAAGTGGTAAATTTAGTGTGCGAATATCACAAAAATCCGATCGGAATTGATGTTGAAAAACCGCGATTAAGCTGGCAACTCATATCCAACGCGAACAATGTAATGCAAACTGCTTACGAAATTCGTGTGGCTAAAACCCAGTCAGATTTATCGAAAAAGAATAATCAGATTTGGACAAGCGGGAAAGTTGAAAGTGGCGAGGCCGTGAATGTGAGCTACGAAGGGCCTGCATTAAAATCGATGCAACGTTATTACTGGCAAGTTCGGATCTGGGATAAAAATGGAAAAGCTTCTTCGTGGAGCGAACCTGCATTTTGGGAAATGGGAATTTTAACTCCCGATTTGTGGACGGCTTTATGGATTACAATGCCGGAGGGAAAAAATATAAAAACATCGAAACCGGCGCATTTTTATCGACATGAATTTACCGCTGCAAAAAAAATAAAAACTGCCCGCGTTTACATCACATCACTCGGTTTATACGAGCTTTATTTGAATGGGAAAAAAGTTGGTAACGAACTGTTTACCCCGGGATGGACCAGTTTTAACAAACGACTTCAATACCAAACCTACGATGTTACTTCGATGCTTGGGAAAGAAAATGCTGTTGGTGCAATTCTTGGCGACGGTTGGTACCGAGGTTTTTTGGCCTGGGGAAATCAAAACAATTATTACGGCGATCAACTGG
>JBNKOT010000072.1:0-3040 GCA_050294855.1 Draconibacterium sp.
GTTGAAGACATTCCGATATTATGGATTGCAGCACCGGTAACCGGGTTGATTGTACAACCGATTATCGGCCACATGAGTGATAAAACCTGGAACCGATTGGGGCGCAGACGACCATATTTTCTGGTAGGAGCAATTTTAGCATCACTGGCTTTGCTGATAATGCCCAATTCTCCAGCCTTGTGGATGGCGGCCGGGATGCTCTGGATTATGGACGCATCGATGAATATTTCGATGGAACCATTTCGTGCATTTGTTGGCGACATGCTCCCCAACGAACAACGCACCCGTGGATTTGCCATGCAAAGTTTCTTTATAGGAACAGGTGCAGTGGTTGGTTCCTTGCTTCCGTATGTAATGACAAACTGGTTAAAAATTCCAAACACGGCACCCGAAGGAATCATTCCTCCATCGGTTAAATGGTCGTTTTATATAGGAGCGATCGTATTTATTCTTGCCATACTTTGGACCATCTTTTCGACAAAAGAGTACTCTCCGGAACAAGTGGAAGAGTTTGTTGAAGAAGAAAAAAGGACCAGCCTGGCAGCAACCGATTATAACGAAGAACCCGTTAAAAGTAAGAGGTTTATAAAAAGTGGAGGCATGTTAGGATTTTTTGGAATCGCAATTGTAGCCTTAACTTACTTTTTAAATTTCAAAGAGGAACTTTATATTCTTGGCGGAATTTTATTGTTGTTTTTCTTTTTGATGTTGGTTGCGTATCAGCAAAAACTAAAAAAGAAAGAGAAAAATGCATTGGTCGAAATTTTCTCCGATATGCTGCGGATGCCGGGAACCATGAAACAATTGGCACTGGTACAATTTTTTACCTGGATTGGTTTATTTGCCATGTGGATTTATACCACTGCCGGAGTAACCAGCCACATTTATGGAACTTCGGATACACTTTCGCAAATGTATAACGATGGAGCCGATTGGGTAAATGTATTGTTTGCCGTTTATAATGGAGTAGCAGCTATGGTTGCTTTTCTTCTGCCGGTTTTGGCAAAAAAAACCAGTCGGAAAGTTACCCATTTTATTTGTTTGCTGCTTGGAGGAGTCGGTCTGGCATCGGTGTATCTTTTTAAAGATCCGGTATTTTTAATCATCCCAATGATTGGAGTTGGAGTTGCCTGGGCCAGTATCTTATCGATGCCGTACGCCATTTTAACGGGGGCTTTGCCTTCGCATAAAATGGGAATCTACATGGGAATCTTTAATTTTTTTATTGTAATCCCACAAATTCTTGCTGCCACAATTTTAGGATTTATGGTAAAGGATTTATTCGCCGGCGAAGCAATTTATGCACTCGTTTTTGGTGGTGCTTCTATGCTAATCGCTGCGGTTTTGGTTCTCTTTGTAAAAGATGTTGCTGCACAAGAGAAATAATGTTGAGTTGGTGTAACAAAGTTTTGTAGCTCGAATTGAGCGAATTAAAAATTGAAAAATAGGAAAGATGAAGGATTATATTGTTCATCATGATTGGAAAATTGTTGAGGAGGGATTCAGACCTGAGCTGAACCGAATTTCCGAGAGTATCTTTAGTATCGGAAATGGGAAAATGGGTCAGCGTGCAAATTTTGAAGAAAAGTATTCTGGCGATTCTTTAAACGGAAACTATATTGCTGGTATCTATTATCCTGATAAAACCCGCGTGGGTTGGTGGAAAAACGGATATCCCGAATATTTTGCAAAAATCATAAATTCGACAAACTGGATTGGTATCAACATCCGGATAAACGGAACAGAACTTGATTTGGCTACTGCTAAAATATTATCGTTTAATCGCGAATTAGACATGCAGCACGGTATTTTAACCCGTAAATTTGTTGCCGAACTGGAAAATGGAAACCAGCTTGAAGTTTGTTCAACAAGGTTTGTAAGCATCGCTGACACAGAAATTGGTGCCATTCGCTATTCGGTAAAAGCACTTAATTTTTCGGGCGAAGTGGTTGTTAATCCTTTTCTCGATGGTGATATTCAGAACGAAGATTCGAATTACGATGAAAAATTTTGGTTTGAAGTTTCGAAAGAAATCGAAAACAACAAAGGGTTTTTAACGCTCGAAACTTTAAAAACAAAATTTCGGGTTTGTACCGGAATGTATTTTCAGATTTTGAACGATGGAGAAGAAGTGAGTGCGGTTATCATCAACTCGAAACGCGAAAAATACATCGAAGCTTTTCAAACATTACAGATCGGACAAGGGAAGGAGATTGTAATAGAAAAATTTTCATCAACCGTTTCGTCTAATTATTATCAGCAAAACAAACTGGTTGAAAAAGCAGACGAAGCAATCGAAAGAATGAAAAGCGCCGGTTTCGACAAATTATTGGATAGTCATAAAAAAAGCTGGTTGAAAAAATGGGAAACCAGCGATATTAAAATCGAAGGAGATGTTGCTGCTCAACAAGGAATTCGTTTTAATATTTACCAGTTAAATCAGACCTATTCAGGAGCCGACGAGCGATTAAATATCGGGCCAAAAGGATTTACCGGCGAAAAATATGGTGGTGTAACCTACTGGGATACCGAAGCTTATTGTCTGCCGTTTTATTTGAGCACGGCTCCCGACGAAGTGTCTAAAAACCTGTTGGTCTATCGTCACAAACATTTATCAAAAGCCATCGAAAATGCCGAGAAACTTGGTTTTAACTGTGGTGCTGCCTTGTACCCAATGGTGACCATAAATGGAGAAGAATGTCATAACGAATGGGAAATTACATTCGAAGAAATTCATCGCAACGGCGCCATTGCCTACGCCATTTACAATTACATCAACTACACGGGCGATAAAGAATACCTTGCACCTTTTGGTTTCGAAGTTTTGTTGGGAATTAGTCGGTTTTGGAGCCAGCGGGTAAACTGGTCGGAGAATAAACAAAAGTATGTAATGCTTGGTGTTACTGGTCCAAACGAATACGAAAATAATGTCAACAATAATTTCCACACCAATTATATGGCAGTTTGGACATTAAAATATACGCTCGAAGCCATTGAATATTTAAAAACCGATTTTCCGTTTTTGTACGAAGATTTGGTG
>JBNKOT010000073.1:0-34556 GCA_050294855.1 Draconibacterium sp.
GTTCGATATAAAATTAATGGCTCAAATCGCGTATAAATATTGAGTTTCAAGGACTGTTTGCGAAAGCATAGCGGGCTATGGTAAGCAAATATGACGCAGAAAATCGGTATTTATAAGTGAAATTCATAGCTTTTCATTAAATGATCGATTTACTGAAATTTGAGCTCGCTAATTTTAATCGAACTCAGGTTAATAGGGAACCAACACAGATAATTGCGCGGGTGGAATAAACAGTTGCCAATATTCCTTTACTCGATTACAACGACAGAATTGATGGAATAAGCAATCCCATCTAAATGTACCGAAGCGTTAAAAGAATGGTTATCAGGCTAACTGAAATATTGAAAATTCTCGTATTCGATTATTGTATCTGTATCAATTTTTTTGTTCTTGTATAACGGCCTGAAAGTTGGCTGTTCTAATAAAGAAAATCAATTGGTATATCATTCTGTTTTTCTAGTCGATTGTTACCCGGCTTCCCCACCAATTATTCCCTGGATCGAAATCTTTCGATAAGAATTGCAGGCGTTGTTTTTCGAGTTGCGGCCAGCGTTTGTTGATTACGTTTTGAAGGTGTGCCTGCTCTTTTTCTGCTGTCCATTCCGGATCGCGGGCTGGATAACGAGCCCCCATTTCATTGAGCATTACAAAAAGCTTTTTACTCAATTCTTTAACCTTCTCCTGATTTTCGGCCGCGAGATCATTTTGTTCCTCTAAGTCTACTTTTAAGTTGAATAATTCATCATGTCCGTCCTCGTAATAATGAATGAGTTTCCAATCGCCTAATCGAAGGATGGATGAAGGTTCACCACCCTGATTTCCATAGTGTGGATAGTGCCAGATTAAAGGTCGTTCTGCAATGGTTTTTCCATTTAATAGTGGAAATAAACTTACACCATCGCTGTGTTCTTCGGGTTTTAATTTGGCGCCTGCAAGTTCCAAAATAGTGGGATAAAAATCGGTTCCGCTAACTGGAGTAGTACATTTTTTTCCGGCTGCCATTCCCGGAACTTTAATAAAATAAGGTTCGCGTATTCCACCTTCAAACTGATAACCTTTTCCTCCTCGAAGCGGCAAGTTTGAAGTTGCAAATGCATCGCCGGCGGATACTCCTCCATTGTCTGAAGTAAAAATTACAATCGTGTTTTCTGCAAGTCCCAATTCATCCAGTGTTTTTAAGACTTCGCCCACTGCATCGTCCATTGCTTCCACCAAACCTGCATAAACCGGATTGTCCTGAACCTGTCGGATGGGAAGGAAATGTCCCATTTTAAAACCGGTTTCGGCAATCCCCAATTCTTCGGCTTTCTGGCGGTATTTTGCCCATTTTTCCTGAGTGGTTTGAATCGGGCCATGAACCGCATAAAACGAAAGGTAAGCAAAAAATGCAGTGTCTTTGTTATTTTTTATGAAGTTTACCGTTTCTTTTGCCAGCCGCATCGAAAGGTTTTCACCATCGGGGCCACTTTCGAGGTTTGGATTTTCATATGGAGAAAAATATCCACCGGCAGGACTTCCGGCATCCCAACCTCCTTTGTTGATATCAAAACCATGGTCGCTTGGCCACGATCCTTTTTCTCCCAGATGCCATTTCCCGGCAAAAAAAGTGGTGTAACCAGCTTCTTTCATTGCTTCGGGTAAAGTGGTATATTCTTTCGGAAGATTGTGAACGTATTCAGGAGGAAGGAGTTGGGTTACTCGTCCTGTTTTACTCCATGCTTCTCCGGTTTTTGCCCCAATCCAATCGGTAATACCATGGCGTACCGGGAATTTCCCAGTCATAATACTGGCTCGTGACGGACTACAAACCTGGCAAGTGGCGTAACCATCAGTAAAAATCATTCCTTCGCTGGCAATCCTGTCGATGTTGGGAGTTTCGTAGAATTTACTTCCCGAAATACTTAAATCGTGGTAACCGTAATCATCGGCCAGAATAAATAAAAAATTGGGTTTCTTTTTTATTTCTACTTTTTGTTGGCAAGAATTAAAAACAAAAAGAAAAATGGTCAGTATAAGAATTAAAAAAGATTTCATTTGTTTTGGCTTAAAATTGTGTCAAAATTATTTAACAACTGTTTTCGATTGAAATGAATAAATTTCTGATTCAGTTCGAGCAGTTTGTATGAGTTCAACAAGTTCATTCAAAATTTCAGGATATTCAAGTGCAACATTATTTTCTTCCCCAGGATCAGTTATCAAATTATAAAGTTCGGTGGTGGTATTTTCAGGATCAAAAACATTATATCGTATCAATTTCCAATCGCCCTGACGAATTGCCACACGACCTTGTTTCTCATGAAATTCCCAATATAAATAATCGTGTTGTTGCTGCTTGTCTTTTCCAAGCAAGCTTGGTAAAAAAGAAATACCATCAATATTATCAGGTGTTTCGGCACCAATTATTTCAGTTACAGTAGGCAAAAAATCCCAAAAAGCAGAAACATGATTTGAAGTACTTTCGGCTTTAACTTTACCCGGCCAGCAAACAATCATTGGCACATGAATTCCTCCTTCGTATAAATCGCGTTTGTAGCCTTTGTAAATGCCATTACTGTCGAAATAATCGGGATCAGCACCCCCTTCCAAATGTGGTCCGTTATCCGACGAGAAAATAATTATTGTATTGTCTTCAATTCCCAACTCTTTTAATTTCGCTACAATTTCGCCAACCTGGTCATCCAAAAGATTAATCATTGCAGCAAATGCCGCATGCGATTCGCGTTGCGAACCATATGGTCCTTTTCGGTATTTTGGCCCCTCATCAACTCCTTTATATTCTTTTTCGGGAAGGAATTTACCACGATATTTTTCCATATATTTCTCCGGAGCAAACAATTCGGCATGCGGAATTACAGATGGATAAAACATAAAAAATGGCTTGTCTTTATTATCCTCCATAAACTTTAATGCATGTGCATGAATTGGAGTTGGCGCATAAGTTCCGGTTCCTTTATTATCGTTGTTGGTTAACCACACTGTGTCCTGATTATGATTTAAATAAGCTGGGTAATAATTGTGCGCCAGACTTTGATGATTGTAACCAAAAAATTCATCGAATCCTTTGTTTTTGGGGTCACCCGTTGAACCTGGATAACCTAATCCCCATTTGCCAAAAGCTCCGGTTACATAACCGTTTTGTTTAAGAATTTCGGCAACAGTTACCGATTCAGCCGGAAGAGGCCAGTTACCTTTGTCTTTGTAACCTTTATTGCCACGTATGGGAGTGTGCCCGGTGTGCTGACCTGTTAAAAGTGTTGAGCGCGATGGAGAACAAACCGTTGATCCTGCATAGTGTTGCGTAAACGTCATTCCCTGTTTCGCCAGTTGGTCGATGTTTGGCGTTTGAAATTTTGTTTGCCCCAGAAAACTGAGGTCACCGTAACCCAAATCATCAGCTAGGATGTAGATAATATTTGGTTTTGTTGCTTGGTCTTTTTCTTTTTGGGGTTGTGTTTGACAGGAAAACAAGGCCAATAACAGGGTGTAGAGAATGATTGTTTTTCGCATATTATCTTTAGGTTTCTGAATTATCTCTGATTTGACGATTTTGCACTCAAAAATACACATTCCAAATTTGTTGTTTTGATAAAAAATATTTTCTCAAGATAAAATCTATGTTATTGTGGAACTAGTAATATTATCTTACAGCAATGCTAATTTCCCCTGTTTTTAATCCTTTACTTTTTACTTCCAGATTAATTTCTCCGGCATTTTCCGATGCCTGAACAAGCGCCACCAACTTTCCGCTAAAAGCTTTCATTGTTGGAATATGGAACATTTCGAGCGAAGTTGCATCGCCATTACAGACCGCTTTAAAACTTCCGGCTCCTGAAACTTTAAAATCAAGTTGATTGTCGGCTTGCGGACAAGGAAGACCGTTTTTATCCACCACGGTTACTGTGACAAAACTCAGCTCTTTTCCGTCGGCAGCAATTTCAGTTCTGTCGGCCGATAATTCGAGGTGATGTGGTTTTCCGGCGGTATGAACTTCCTTTTCGGCAACGGCATTTCCATCGTCGTCGAAAGCAACCACTTTAATGGTTCCCGGTTCGTATTTTACATCCATCCACATTAAACGATAACGATTTTGTTTGGTTTCGTCGCTTTTCTTTTGAATGCCTTGACTCACACCGTTTACAAACAATTCGGCACTTTTGTAATTCGTATAAACAAATACCGGGGTGATTTCACCTTCGCGGCCTTCCCAATTCCAGTGTGGTAAAATGTGTAAGGTCTCCTCTTCGGTGTTCCAGCGGCTGCGATACAAATAGTAGCGGTCTTTGGGCAAACCGGCCAAATCGCAAATTCCAAAATACGAACTTCTCGATGGCCAGGCTGCGTTGTACGGAGTTGGTTCTCCCAAATAATCAAAACCTGTCCAAACAAATTCACCAATTACCCAATCTTTATCGTCCTGTAAAACAAAATCATCGTCCGGAAGATTGGACCAACTACAGGCTTCCAAATCATACGATGAACTTTGAAAATCGTCGTATCTTTTCATTTTTTCCTGAACAACAGGAAATTTATAAACGCCACGCGAACTTACGGTTGAAGCTGTTTCTGATCCAAGTATCAAACCTTGTGGAAATTTTTCGTAAGCTTCTTCGTACAAATGCACCCGGTAATTTAAACCCGGAATATCGACAATTGCACCAAAACCACTGGCCATGGTTGCTTTTACCTGATCCATTCCAACAGTTACCGGACGAGTTGGATCTTCGCGATGAAAAATATCCTGCAAACGTTTTGCACGTTTTACACCTTCGCTTCCCCACTGGTCGGGCACTTCGTTCCCCGAACTCCACATTACAATACACGGATGATTGCGGGTTGCACGAACAAGGTTGACTACATCTTTTTCGGCCCACTCGTTAAAAAAACGGTTGTAGCCATTTTTTACTTTGGGTTTTGCCCACTCGTCGAACGTTTCAGCTAAAAATAAAAAGCCCATTTCGTCGCACAATTCGAGTTGCTCGTGCGATGGCATATTGTGTGACGAACGAATGGCATTACATCCCATGTCTTTTAAAATGGTAAGCTGACGTTTTAGTGCCGACTTATTCACTGCCGCGCCCAAAGGTCCTAAATCGTGATGCAAACAAACACCTTTAAACTTGGTAACTTCTCCGTTTAAAACCATTCCCCGGTCGGGATCGTAAACCACACTTCTGATTCCAAAACGGGTGATCAACTCATCTTTTAATTCGTTTCCCTGGTATAACTTTGAATGTGCAGTGTATAAATAGGGTGTTTTGGGACTCCATATTTTTGGATTTGAAACACCAATGTTTTGTTCAATCTGATTCCCAAAAATCTCATCGCTGCTGTGCGTGGCAACTACGTTTCCGTTGGCATCCTGTATCTCGGTAACTACTTTCACATTTTTCCCGTTCACCGCCGATTTAATGTTGACTTTGGCCAATTCTTCTGAAATAAACGGAGTGGTTAAAAAAGTTCCCCACTGTTCGAAATTCACTTCGTCTTTTACAATTATCTGAACTTTGCGATAAATTCCTGCACCGGGATACCAACGCGAAGAAAACGGCAGATTTTCCAAACGAACGGCCAGAAGATTTTCTCCTTCCTGCAGATAATCCGAAATATCGAAATAGAAATAATTATAGCCAAAAGGCCAGTTGCCCACTTCTTTTCCATTTACAAAAACATGCGCATCGCTCATTGCACCTTCAAAAACCAAAAGTGCTTTTTTGCCTTTTTCGAATTCTGGCAAAGTAAATGCTTTTCGGTACCATCCAATTCCAATGTGCGGCAAAGCTCCGGTTCGTCCGGTTCTTTCGCTGGCTTCCTTTTCCATGTCTTGTGTAACCCGTACCATTTGTTTGTCGACTTCTTTGTCGAACGGTCCTTTAATTGCCCAGTCGTGAGGTACGGTAACAGTTTCCCATCCATCGGTTGTCGTTTCGGGTTTTTCAGCGCCGGCAACTTCTTGGTTGATAAACTGCCAGTTGTTTTCCAAAACCACAACTTCTCGCGAATTGTTATCCTGTGCAAAACAGCTCGTAAAAAACAGTAAGGCGAGCGCGATGAATATTAAATTCTTCATGGTATTTGATTTAGCATTTGATTCTGTTTATTAAGAGTATTTTAATCATTTTTATACCTCAGTATTCCTTTAACGATTGTAATATTGTGTTTGTTTCTCCCGAAAAGCACCTTAAATCATCTCATCCAACTTGTCTCTTAAATGGCTCGAAAGATCGGAGTATTTCTTTTCGAAATCAATTTCAGAAAGTAATATTCCGCTCGTATTTCGTATTAATTTGCCGGTAACAACTCCGTCGGGTCGGCAAACAAACGCCGGAAAACCCTGCTGTTTTTTACTGGTATTCGAAGCGCTGACCCAAAGCTTGTTGTTGGCTGCGTTTCCACGAACAAAACCCGGAATTACTTCGCCTAGATTTTTGCCTTCGTTTTGGTATTCTTCTGCCGAATAATTTCCGTCGTACCACGACTGAAAAAGCAATTCAACACCTAATTTGTAATACTGTCGGTACAATTCGGGATACCGCCATTCGTGGCAAATTAACAAGCCACATTCAATTCCATCGATGTTAAAAATCCCAGGTAATTTCCCGGGAGTGTACCAATCGTGGTCGAATTCTGACAACAACCTTTTGTCGTAACGTAGTTTGATTTCACCCTTTTTATCGATCACAAACAAACTGTTAAAGGGTTTTTCCATTTTCCCTTCAAAAAAATGAGTTCCAAAAATTACCCCTATTTTATTGATTTTAGCTGCGTTCTGAATTTCAGCAATGCCTTTTTGAATTTGTTTTTCGGTTTCGGGCAAATACTTTTCGAAATCGAATCCGCCATATCCACTTAAACTACATTCCGAAAAATGGATGAGATCGGCTTTTTTTTCAGCAGCTATTTTAATCTGTTTTTTTATGACCGAAAGATTTTTTCCAATCCCGGAATCAACAGCAAACTGACTTGTAGCAATATTTAGTATTCTTTTCATTTCCCCAAAATTACGACATCAACAAAAGCGCTTCTTTTCCGGTCATTCCTTCTTTTACTCCAAGTTTAGCGGCGGCATCACTGGCTGAAATTACTTTTGCCGAAAGCATGTCATCGGGTGTTTTTACTCCGGTTACAATGGCACACACATCGCCAACCCGGTTCGCAACTTCAACGTTAATGTAACCACAACCAATAAATCCGTTTTCTGCGCCTATCATTAAAACAAAAGTATTGTTGGTTGGAATGCTGTAAACTGTAAATTCATTTCCCTCGAAATTCATCTGATTCTGTTTTTTTATTGAAATACCAAAGATAAAAAGATTTGAATGAGCTCCCTGTAAAACCTAATATTAAACATGTTAGATTGTTAAGTAAAGCTAAAACCCTCGATCTGATTTCCGAATTGAAAAGAATTTCGTTTAATTCGCTTTCTGTTAATATTTGAGATGAAGAATAAAACGTGCATTATCTATTGTAATTGCGGAGCCGGAATAATTTCGGAAAAGAAACAGGAATTAATTGCATCTGAAATCAAAACACTAAAAGCTGATGTTTTTGAATTGCACGATTTATGTGCCTTTTCGGCGAACGAGCAGGATTTTCTGAATTCGTTGGATGGCAAATATGATACAACTTTAATTGTTGCCTGTTATCCGCGGGCGATTAAAAACATGCTCGAACAAAACAAAGTTACAATCAGCAATATCGAAGTTTTGAATTTCAGAGAAAATCAGGTAGAAAATATTGCAGAAACACTCCAGAAAAAAACAAAAAATAATACCGGCGAACTTAATTATCAAGTAAAAAACAGCAGTTTAAAAGTTCCAGCCTGGTATCCGGTTATCGACGAATCGAAGTGTACACTTTGCGGACAGTGTGCGCGATTTTGTCTTTTTGGTGTTTACGAATACAACAAAAAAAGTCTTGAAGTTGTAAATCCCTTATCGTGCAAAAATAATTGCCCCGCCTGCGGAAGAACCTGTCCGGCATCGGCAATAATTTTTCCTCGTTTGCCCGAAAACTCGGTTCTTTCGGGAGCCGAACCAAGTTCCGAAGCAAATAAAAAATCAGCAGGAAACGGAGGTTTATTTGTGATGCTGAACGAAAGAAATAACGCTCGGAAAAATATTTTCAAACAAGGATTTATTAAGCAGGCAGAAAAAGAACGCGACAAAGCGCTGGCCGAATTAAAAAGGGATTTGAACAAAAAAAAGTAAAATGCTCAAGCAGATCATTCTAAATACCGATAAAAAATGCCTTTACAAGTTTGTCTACAATCTTGGAATTAAGGGAGCTTTAAGTTTTAATCGATTTCAAAAGCGTTTAAAAAAAGGTGAATTTTTCCCGGCTTTTCATTTTATTTCGGTCACTGACGATTGCAATTTGAATTGTCAGGGATGCTGGGTAACCGGAAAAACTAAAAACAGCCGGATGAGTCCCGAAAAGCTGGATCGGATAATTACCGAAACAAAAGAGCAGGGATCTTATTTTTTTGGAATTCTGGGCGGAGAACCACTCTTGTACAAACCGCTTTTTGAGGTTTTCAAAAAACACAGCGACTGTTATTTTCAACTTTTCACCAACGGAACTTTATTAACTGCTGAGATTGCTGAAAAACTGCGGAAAGTGGCAAACGTAACTCCTTTGATTAGTTTCGAAGGCGACCAAAATGTGGCAGATATCCGGCGCGGTGGAAGCGATGTTTACGAAAAAACACAATCGGCAATCGACAATGCAACCAATGCCGGACTGGTAACCGGCGTGGCAATGAGTGTTTGCAAATCGAACATTGAACTCGCTTTATCCGAAGATTTTATTCATTCACTCATCAAGAGAGGAGTAACTTATTTATGGTATTACGTTTATCGTCCGGTGGGCGAAAATGCTACCGCTGAACTTAGTTTATCGAAAGAAGAAATTGAAAAATTACGTGCCTTTTTAGTTGAAGCGCGTACAAAATACGACATCGTAATTGTTGATGCTTACTGGGACGAAGATGGAAATGGATTGTGCCCGGCAGCTTCGGGTTTAAGTCATCATATTAATGCATCGGGCGATATCGAACCCTGCCCGGTTATTCAATTTGCAACCGATAATGTAAACGATGGAAAATTGGTTGACATTTATCGCAACTCCACATTTTTAAAGGAATTTAAAACTGAAATTCCAGATAAAACAAAGGGTTGCATTGTTATGGACGACCCGCAGTGGCTCGTAAATTACACCAATAAACATGCTGCGAGAGATACTTCGGGACGGGGAAATGAAGCTGCGCGATTATCCGCGATGCAAAAAGTTCCAAGTCACGGTTCGATAAAACCAATTCCTGAGAAAAACCGATTTTATCGCTTTGCAAAAAAACGCGCCTTTTTTGGATTGGGCGCCTACGGTTAAACGAAATGGCAAGAGCAAAAAGAATATTAAAAGTACCACAAGAATCGTTTTTGCGCAATACTTTGCGCAAAGAAGCGCGCTTGCTTGTTCAACGCGAGAAACTGCTCCCGCCTGCCAGATTCGAAACAATGGAAAGGTTGGCCATTCAACTCATCCGCAAACTAAAATTTTCCGAAGAATACATCGATTTTACAATTGTTTTAATCGGCAACGAAGCCTGGCGCGAAACGATAAAAGCAACACCGATTAACCGACGACTTTTGTTGCTCCCTCAATGTTTAAAAAACAACGCCACTTGTCAGGGTGTGTTCGACGAACTCGGACTCAATTGTGCCGGCTGTAAAGGATGTTTAATCGACGACATTTTAATCGATGCCGAAAAACGGGGTTATGCAACTTTGGTGGCCGAAGGTACAACTGTGGCGCTTGGGTTAGTCGAAGAAGGGGCAATCGACGCAGTAATTGGCGTGAGTTGTATGCCTGTTTTGCAACGTTCGTTTAAACCGGTTTCGAATGCGGCAGTGCCTGTAATTGGCCTGCCATTAATGTACGACGGCTGCGATAACACTAAAATTGACAACAAATGGCTTTTGGACGAAATCAAGTTGTTTGAAGAAAATACAGCAATTCAACCTTTGTCGGTTTCCTTACTAAAATTAAAAGTTCAGGAATATTTTTCGGAAGAGAAAGCTCAGCGTTTTTTCCCGGAAGACGGAGAAACAGAACAATTGGCAAAAGACTACCTTTTAATTGGCGGACAACGCATGCGTCCGCTGATGTCGGTTTTGAGTTACCTGGCTTATTCGAATAACGGGTCGGATGAAATTTTATCGTCACTGGCAATGACCATCGAATGTTTTCATAAAGCATCGTTGATTCACGATGATATTCAGGATAATGCAGATTTGCGCTACCGAAAGGCAACCGCACACAAAGCACATGGCATTCCGCTGGCAATAAATTTAGGCGATTACCTGATTGGAAGAGGATATCAGATTTTATCGGATTTGCCCATAGAAGATCGATTGATTGCAAAAGCCTTAAAAAAGATTGCCTTGTCGCATGTAAAACTTACGCAGGGACAAGGTGCCGATATTTTATTGGAAGTTCAGAAAAACGAACTGAACACCGAAAAGGCATTTCGCATCTTTCAATTAAAAACCGGAGAAGCTTTAAAAGTTGCTCTTTTATTGGGCGCAATTTCAGGAGGAGCCGATGAAAGTGAAGTGGAAATTCTGGAACAGTTTTCAGATTTTTTTGGAATTGCCTATCAAATCCGCGACGACCTGAATGAATTTGAAGAACATAATCTGGACGAAAAAGTCAACGATTTCCCGTTTTTGATCGCACTTTTAAACGAGCATTTTTCAACGCAGGAAAACAAAATATCTGCAAATGTTTTGGCGAACAGCAAGGAATTCAGGAAACAAATCACCGATATGCAATTGGTTTTAAAAGCCGAGGAAGTTTTGAGCGAATATGTGGAGCGCTGTTATTCAGAACTCGATAAATTGCAAAATGCAAAACTCCGTTTAAGTTTGTACGGTGTAATCGGAAAGTTATTTAAACCAATAAATGCAGACGAATAAAAACAAGGAAATACCGGTTTATCAACAAATAATCCATTATTTGAAATCCGGATTCGATGTTTTAGACGAAACAATTCAGCAGGAAATAATTGCTTTTATCGATCGTCAACAACATTCCGGAGGTGGTTTTACCGATCGTGCCGGAACACCCGATCTTTATTATTCCTTGTTCGGATACTGGTTCACTCTTGCTACCAATAATCTGAAAGTACTCGGAAAATTTGAATCTTTTATCCACCAACAAAAAGAACAGGATTCACCAGGTGCAGTCGAACAAATGGCGCTGCTTTTAATCCATGCCCAACTTTCTCCAACACAAAAAAAACAATCGCTGTTTACTTTGTTTAAAACTGTTTTTCTAAAAGGAAAAAGAATCGGATTGACCTATCAGTTTTTTTTGTTGACGCTGGCCATTGATGCGCAAAATAGCAACAAAAAGCTTTATTATTTTTTGGCACGAATTGTTTTGATTTTTTACAAATCTTCCGAAAATTTACCTTGCAGTATTACTGCTGCTCTAACTTTTGCCAAACATAAAGTTGGATTGAAAATAAAAAAAGATCAAAACAAATTGATCTCATATTACAATAAAAGTGGTGGTTTCAGAGCTTTTGAATCGATTGAAAACAGCGACACTTTATCAACCGCAGTGGCTTTGTTTGTGTTGCGCGAAACTAATTTCGACATGCGAATGATTACCCCGCCCTGCTTGGATTTTGTGCAGCAAAATTACGATGAAGGAGCATTTTTGTCGGGCGATGGAGATACTACACGCGACCTGGAATATACGTTTTATGGATTACTGGCACTGGGAACTTTAATTGAAAATGGAAAAGATACTGAAAAAGCGATTTGAAGAATTGGCAGATTTGCTGATGAAGCAAATGAATAAAGACGGTTTCTGGACCGGCGAACTTTCATCGAGTGCGCTGGGAGTTGCCGTTGCAATCGCTGCACTTCATTTTGATGATCCGGGAAAAAATAAAAACGAAATTTTTAGTGGTTTCAGCTGGTTAAAAACCAATATTAATTACGATGGCAGTTTTGGTGACACGCCCGAAAGTCCGGGGAACATTTCGACATCGCTTCTGGTTTATGCCGCGTTAAATCTTTACGCTTCGAAACAAAAGGATTTAAAAGATATTCAAAACAAAATCGCCAACTATCTGCAAACCCAATCGATAGATATCCACTCAAACCGGGTTTCAACGATGATTTTGGATCATTATAAAAAAGATTATACATTTTCGGTGCCCATTTTAACGATGGCGGCGCTTTGTGGAATCCCCGAAAAAGATGGATTTAAATCGATTCCGCAATTGCCATTCGAACTGGCTTTGTTGCCGCAAAGATTTTACCGACTACTAAATTTGAGTGTGGTGAGTTACGCAATTCCGGCACTGATTGCCGTTGGAATTGTGATCTTCAAAAGGAAAAATCCCGGATTTTTTGCTCAGTTAATACGTGGCTGGGCAGTAAAAAAGGCACTTCGCATTTTGCAAAAATCCTTGCCCGAAAGTGGTGGTTTTCTGGAAGCCATTCCGTTAACGGCTTTTGTATCGCTTAGTTTGATTAACGCAGGTTGTAAAGAAATGGTGCCTGTAAAAAAAGGCATCCAATTTTTAAAACGAACACAACGGTCGGATGGTGGCTGGCCCATCGATGTTGATCTTTCGACCTGGGTTACCACTTTAAGTATTAAAGCGCTTCGATCTAAAAAAGATGAAGTGCTTTCCAACTCTCAACAAAAAAATCTGGTTAAACATTTAAAATCAATTCAGAATAAAACGGTTCACCCGTTTAACGGAACTTCGCCGGGCGGTTGGGGGTGGACAAATTATTCAGGTTCAGTTCCCGATTGCGACGATACACCGGGCGTAATTTTAGCTTTGTTGCAACTTGAAGATTCCGATAAAATTCAATCTGAAGTTTTAGCCGGAGCAAACTGGTTAATCCAACTTCAGAATAAAGACGGCGGTTTCCCAACTTTTTCGAAAGGCTGGGGCAAATTACCTTTTGATGAAAGTTGTGCCGATTTAAGTGGACATTGTTTACTTGCCATTTCAGCAACGCTAAAAAACTACCGGGCAAAAATCTCAAATTCAGAAGTACGCGCGTTTGAAAAGTCGATGTATAGGGCTGCCGGTTATTTGCAAAAAAATCAACGAAAAAATGGTTCGTGGAATCCTCTATGGTTTGGCAACCAGCACACGAAAAATCACGAAAATCCGGTTTATGGAACTGCAAGAGTAACAAGTTATTTGCACGATGTAGTCACTTTTATTCCTTCGGATTCCGATTTATCAAAACAGATTAAATCAATAACCGACTCTGGAATCAATTATTTACTTCAGGCACAAAACGATGAAGGAAGCTGGGGTGGCGACAAAAATATTTCGGGAACCATTGAAGAAACATCGCTGGCAGTTGCGGCACTCATCAACTCAGAAAACACAGCATCCATTCAAAAAGGGTTAAACTGGCTAAACGAATCTTTCGATAAAAACGGATTGATTTCAGCACCAATCGGATTGTATTTTGCCTCGCTTTGGTACGACGAAAAAATGTACCCGCTAACTGCCTACCTCGAAGTAATTACCCGTGCAATTGAAAAAAACTAATTCTGCGTTTTAGTTTTTCTTTACAAACTGCGTTAAAATCACAATTTGTTGTCCGCTGACTTTGCCTTCAATTTGTTCAGGATTGTCGTGTACCAAAGAAATATTACGCACTGCAGTTCCACGTTTTGCAGTAAAACCACCACCTTTAACATTCAGGTCTTTGATTAAAACAACTGTGTCGCCGGCTTTTAAAACAGCTCCGTTGCTGTCTAAATGTTTTACCACATCATCCGGATCAAGACCTTCGCCAGTGGCTTCTGCCCAACTTTGCAATTCCTCATCGAGATAAAGCATATCGAGTAAATCCTGTGGCCAGCCTTCGCTTTTTAGCCGGTTTAACATGCGCCATGCCACAACCTGAACAGCAGGAACTGTGCTCCACATGCTGTCGTTTAAACAACGCCAGTGGTTGACATCCATCGTTTCCGGATTATCGATTTGTGAACTGCAGTTTTCGCAAATGTATATGCTGTCTCTTTCGCTTTCCTGGGTTGCAGGAGCGACGGTATACACCACCAGATTCTCTTTTGAAGTACATAATTCGCAAGTTGAATTGCTGCGTTTTATTATTTGTTTTTCTATGCTCATACTACTATGCTGTGTCATTTCAAATTCAGTGAAAAATCTGCTGAAAATAAAGAACAGATTTTTTGTTCATTCTTTACTCAAAATGCCAATATTCAATTAAAATAATTTTCTAAACCCGATCACGTCTTTTACTTCCTGCAATGTTTTTGCAGCCGATTCACGTGCTTTTTCGGCACCCATTTTTGCCACTTTTGCGAGGTAAGCATCGTCTTCCAGAATTTCAATAATCCGGTCGCGGATGGGTGAAGTGTAAGCAATAATATCTTCTGCCAACTGCTTTTTTAAATCGCCGTAACGAATTTCGCATTTGTTGTACAATGCATCGAAATGAGCAACGGTATCTTTTGTAGAAACAATATCCATCAGCGTAAACAGATTTTGAATGGCTTCCGGTTTTTGTTGGTTCATTTCTGTTGGTCCCGAGTCGGTAACCGCACGCATTACTTTTTTACGTATCGATTTAGGATCTTCGTACAAATTTATTGCATTTCCTTCCGATTTTCCCATTTTCCCGCTTCCGTCTAATCCGGGAATTTTAATCATATCGCCACCACCGTAAGTAAATGGTTTTGGATTCGGGAAAACTTCAGTTTTGTACATGTGATTAAAGCGTTTGGCAAATTTGCGGGCCATTTCGAGGTTTTGCTCCTGATCTTTTCCAACCGGAACAAAATTCGCTTTATGAATAATAATATCGGCCGCCATTAATACGGGGTAAGTCAACAATCCTGCGTTTACATTGTCGGGATTTTGACGCGCTTTATCTTTAAACGACGTTGTTCTTTCGAGCTCACCCAAATATGCATTCATATTCAGCAAAGTGTACAATTCCGAAATTTCGGGAACATCGCTTTGAATAAAAATGGTAGCTTTTTCGGGATCGATTCCACAAGCCAAATATTCGGCTAAAACCTGTCGAACACCCGATTGCAGATTTTCTGGCGTTGGATGTGTGGTTAATGAATGAATATCGGCAATAAAAAAATAGCAGTTATAATCATCCTGCATCCTTAAAAAATTCTGTACTGCCCCAAAATAATTTCCCAGGTGCAAATATCCCGTCGGTCTGATACCGCTGACAACTGTCGCTTTGTTCATATTTAATTGCTTAATAAAACGACTGCTACAATAACACTCTCAATCTCAAAGCATCAACAGCCGATAAATTTCGCTGCAAAAATAGGGATTCATGTCGAATGGCAAAAGTTAATTGCATAAACTAAAAAGAAATTTAATCCTGCACCTCCTTTTTTCAGATTTTCGAAATGAAATAGTGGATACATTTCCTGAGATTGAAACTCCTTGCAGCAAGATGCTCGGAACCCGACTGCCGTCAGGCAAGCTAAAATCCATGAGGTCCCTCTGCGTCTGCGGTCGGATCGGCTAAGTTCGGCTAAATGGTTTTGGTTTCCAAAATCGTAGTCTCCCCGAATTTAAGTAGAACAGTTCTTGATTCATTTTTTGGAAATTGAAATATTTGCATCAAAAAAAAATATAATTAGCTTTACGTACTGAATAAAAGCAAGATATGTATAAAAATCCTCTATACGGAAAAGAGTGGAACTGGCGTAACGTGAAAATGGAAACGCGGGAAGAAAATACTAATTTACGACCATAAAGGACGGAAAAAGGGGTTTGTTGTATGCGCAACAAATCCCTTTTTTATTTTGCAGATTGTAAGATTTTTAGAATAGAAAACCGGGACAGGAATCGGTGAAAAACATAAAATGAAAAGTGATTTCGTTTCTCAATATTCGATACAATTTGAATAAATACTAATTAAAATAATAAATCATGACCAGACAAAAGAAAATTTTTCTTGATGAATCAGAGATGCCAAAACAATGGTATAACCTTGCCCCCGATCTGCCAACTCCTTTGAATCCACCCTTGGGGCCCGATGGAAATCCTGTTACTCCAGATATGTTACAACCGGTTTTCCCCGACAACCTAATCGAACAGGAAGTGAGTCAGAAACGCTGGATCGACATTCCAGAACCGATAAGTAATATTTTAAAACAGTGGCGTCCGAGTCCACTGATTCGTGCCTACGAATTGGAAGCAGCTTTGGGAACTCCTGCAAAAATCTATTACAAAAACGAAAGTGTTTCTCCGGCCGGTAGTCACAAACCAAACACTGCCGTTGCGCAAGCCTGGTACAACAAAGAATTTGGTATCAAAAAATTAACCACAGAAACCGGAGCCGGACAGTGGGGTTCTGCGCTTTCGTATGCATGCGCACAAATTGGCGGCATCGAGTGTAAAGTTTTTATGGTGCGTGTTAGTTTCGATCAGAAACCTTTTCGGAAAATGATGATGGAAACCTGGGGCGGAAATTGTATTGCCAGTCCAAGTACAGAAACACAGGCCGGAAGAAATATATTAGCCGAATTTCCGGACACTCCGGGAAGTTTGGGAATTGCCATTTCCGAAGCTGTCGAAGCTGCTGTGACCGATCCAACAGGCGGAACACGTTATTCTTTGGGATCGGTTTTAAACCACGTAATGTTGCACCAAACAGTTATTGGATTGGAAGCTAAAAAGCAATTGGCAAAAGTGGGCATCGACAAACCAGATATCGTAATCGGATGTTGTGGCGGTGGAAGTAATTTTGCCGGACTTTCGTTCCCGTTTATGTACGACAAAATAAATGGTGCCGATATTCAGATTATTGGTGCTGAACCATTCAGCTGTCCGACTTTAACAAAAGCACCTTTCATTTACGACAATGGCGATGTAGCTCAAATGACTCCGCTTTTAGCGATGAATAGTTTAGGGCACAACTTTGTTCCTGCTCCAATTCACGCAGGAGGTTTACGTTACCACGGAATGGCTCCATTGGTAAGTGCAGCACTTCGCGATGGTTTAATGGAAGCACAGGCAATTCATCAGAGCGAATGTTTCGAGGCCGGATTATTGTTTGCAAAAACCGAAGGAATTATTCCTGCTCCGGAAACAACGCATGCCATTGCAGCAACAATCCGCGAAGCCAAAAAAGCCAAGGAAGAAGGCAAGGAAAAAACAATCCTTTTCAACTTCAGCGGACATGGTTTGATGGATTTAGTTGGTTACAATAAATATTTGGGTGGCGAATTAACCGATTATGAATATCCGGAGTCTGAGATTGCCTTAAATCTTGAAAAACTGAAAGGATATCCTTTACCAAAATAATTATTCAGCTATTTTTTGGCAGTCGCCGGAGCAATTTTGTTCCGGCGATTTTGTTTTACCGATTTATTCTCTGAAAATATCTGAGCATTCTTTCAACTTTTTGTCCTTCAGACAAAACAAATGTGAATAAAATACCTTATATTCTGTTTTGCATTTTTTGGGAACTTATTCTTATCAATTCAGTATAGAACAAAAAAGGTTGGATTTGAAATCAAACGTGCTGAAATATTTTTCCGAAACACGCATTTTTTATTCAACTAACAAACTCTTTGATATTAGACTTTAGAATGTTAACTAAAAAATAGGAGAACTAAATTATGAGAATTTTATCGATCGATGGTGGTGGAATCAGGGGAATAATGCCCGGACAAATACTGGTTGCACTCGAGGAAAAATTACAGAAAAAAAGTGGAAATCCAAAAGCAAGAATTGCCGATTATTTTGATTTGATTGCCGGAACAAGTACCGGAGGAATTTTGGCTTGTATTTACCTTTGTCCGAGCGACGCCGATTCTGGCAAAGCAAAGTTTTCTGCAAAAGAAGCGGTTGACCTCTATCTTGAAAACGGTGACGAAATTTTCGATATTTCGTTGAAACACAAAATCGAATCGGGAGCTGGAATGCTGGATGAAAAATACGGAGCAGATGAACTTGAGGAATCGCTCAACGATTATTTAGGCGACCTTAAACTGAGCCAGCTGTTAAAACCCTGTTTGATTACTTCGTACGATATCAGAAGAAGACAGGCCCATTTTTTCAGACAACATAAAGCCAAAAACAGTGCTGCGCATAACTTTTTTGTAAAAGATGTGGCAAGAGCAACTTCTGCTGCACCTACCTATTTCGAAGTAGCCAAAATAAAGTCTGTTTCATCCATCCCATATCCTTTGGTCGATGGTGGTGTTTTTGCAAATAATCCGGCGTTGTGTGCTTATGCCGAAGCACGAAATTTACCCGGAAAACCCAAAGCAAAAGATATGTTTATGCTTTGTTTGGGAACCGGAAAAATTAAAAAACCTTACTATTACAAAAAAGCAAAAGATTTTGGACTTGTTCAGTGGGTAAAACCGATAATTGATATTATGATGTCGGGCACGGCAGAAACCGTTGATTTTCAACTTCATCAGATTTTCGATGCCGTGGGCAAACCAAAACAATATGTTCGGATTGAACCTGAATTGTTTAATGCGAGTCCGGAAATGGATGACGCTTCGATTGAAAATCTTAACGAACTAAAGGTAGCCGGGCAAATGTGTGCCGAAGATAACGAAGAAGCACTGGATCAAGTTGCTGATACCTTGATTACGATGTCGAAACCATAAAAAGATAGCAAAAGAAGAAGTACATTTTATATCGAACTCAGGTTATTACTTCTTCTTTTGTTCGAACTTTAAAATCATATCGAGACCCGAAGTTTTAGAACTTCCGCTTTGAAGCCTTAGAAAAACAACATTATTCAGCTCGTATTCAACGGTAACAGTTTCTGGTGTAATTTCATCTCCTTCCACTTCGCCGAATCCGCGCTGATACATAACAAATATGTCGTTGGTAATGTATTTGCCCACCATAAATGCGGCACTTTGCCAGTTTTCTGTGGCGGTAACTTCAATTATATCGAGGTTTAATTGTGTGCCGATTGTTTTGCTTAATTGCGATGTAATTACACTGGCAATGGCACTTGTTCCAATCGAACCTACCAAACCATTTTGCCCGCTGTAGCCAATTTCGTTGCTGGTTGCGCCAAAAACAAGGATTGAAATTCCGTCGGTTTCTGTAATCTCGTTGCCATCGAGTGTAAACCTAATTTCAGGTTCAGACGATTTTCCGGTAATCAGTAATTCTAAATAACGCTTTTGTTTATCGCTGCCACGGTAAACGTATTCCGCAATAAAATTCAGGTTTGGATCCAGCTTTTCCCCTCCCTGAAAAATAATCTGACTTTCCTGTATTTTCAACTTTTTACCGTATAATACATATTGTCCGCGAGCAATATCAATGTTTCCAAAAAGCTCAAAATATGGCCCTGTTTTTACAATATCAACATCGCCACGCAATTCAATCCGCATATCGTCGCTTTTAATCCAGGTATTTCGGGGTATCTCAACTTTAAGTTTCCCGGTAAGGTTGTCGAGCAGCGCAGCTTTAATTTTCTCCGTTTTCGAAATTTGCTTTTGTGTTTTAATCTTGAGCTGAACCGAATCCGGCTTGGGGTATACCGCCTCAACTAACATTGGAACATCGTTTACGTCCAAAGTTTTGCCATCGCTCATAAATGCGGGTAAAAATATATCTGAACGAATTACTTTAATTTTTCCACCAAACTCGGGGTTGTTATTTCCGCTTTTAACAAATGTTTTTGCATCGATTAAAATGTCGTAATTTCGATGCTGTGCAAGAAAGAAATTGCTCGCGTCAGCCGTTAGCGAGGAACTAACAATATTTCCTTTTACAATGGTTGAGTCGAATTCAACTTCCCCGGTAATCGAAAATAATCCGGCTTTTTGTTTCACTAACAAAGTGTCGAGTGTTACTTTTTTGCCATCGAAACTTGCCGCGGCTTGTATGTGATCGTATTTTACTCCAATTTCCTTATTGGTATAATAGCCGTTAATAATTTTGAGTTTCCCGTAAAACAAAGGATTTTCGTAATCGCCGTGCGCTTTAAGGTTTACATTTAAAATGCCATTTATACTGTCGTTGGGAATAAATTCTTTCAAGGCATTCGAAACCAACAACGAGTCTAAATTTAGCTGCGCATCAAAAGTGTCGGGGGGAGTGAACCTAAACTCCAAAGAATCGAAATAAGCACGAAAAGGAGCACTAAAACTTGCGTATAATTCTTTTACATCTGGAGTTCGCAATTCGACATTACCTTTTTGATCGGCGTAATTAAAATCGGCGTATAACTTGCTAAGTTCATAACCACCAAACATTAAATCACTTATTTCCAAACCTCCCTCAATGCTTGGATTGATTGAATTTC
Organism: Draconibacterium sp.; assembly: GCA_050294855.1. Lineage (GTDB taxonomy): Bacteria > Bacteroidota > Bacteroidia > Bacteroidales > Prolixibacteraceae > Draconibacterium. Next base: position 20,337 of record JBNKOT010000073.1, read on the forward strand.
CGCGAAGCACAAAATTGGTATTTAATAATCCTCGCAATGCGTCTTTTTCTCCTAAGAATTGGTTGATCTGTGCCAAATCTACCTGATGAACAGCAAGTTCAAAATGGTTGGTATCTGCGCTTGAAATCATTCCATCCAACGATAAAATAAAATCGGATCTTTTATGATCTTTTAACTTCAGGTTCTGAATTTCAAATTTATTTTTTTCGGCAAAGGTTACTTTCAGGGTGTCTTCGAGATAATAATTTGATAAAAATGTTTTTGCCTCGAAATTGGGAACCTCAAAAGAAAGTGTGTCGCCAATTTTGATTTTGGAGCTAAATTTTGCATCAATGGTATCTTTCCAAATGGCATTTACGATTAAATCGACCTCCGGATATAAATAATTCATTTCCACTTTTACTGTGTCCAAAAATGCCCGACCCGATTCCACTTTGGTGGCTGTGGTATTCACCCAAACATTAATCGAATCGTTATCCAAAGTAAGCCGATATTTTGAATTGGCACGATCGAATTTAAGCGAATAAGCTTCGGCATTTTTTACTTCAACTTCGCCACCGATTTTTAATTTATCGACCGGCCCGGAAAGGACGGTTCTGGCTTTTGCCGACTCAAATTTTACGGGTAATTCAACCATAGAGTCGATTACGGTTAACGAATTGATATCTGAATAAACCACCGATTCGAGTATCAACGAATCGATATCAAAATCTCCGCTTCCAGATGCAAATGTACCCGGAACATACAATTGGAACGTATCGATTTCTAGCTGCAATTTTTTAAAATTAAGTTGCGCCGTTAACGAGTCGACGGGATAGTTGTAAATGATACTTTTTTGAAGGTCTAAACTCGCGTTTGTTGCAAGTTGATCGACTGAAAATCCCCGCCCTTTTGCCCGAATTGTTCCGTTTATTTTTGTTCGCTCTAACTCCGGAATAAATGCCGATACATCGAATCCTTCTGTTTTAATGTTTACATCGTATTCCGGAATTTTAGAGATATTCCAAAGCTTACCGCTTACCAGAGCATTTGCAAAATCGAAACCAACTTTTAAACGTGCGTCTAAACTGTTATTCAAATAGATGCCATTTAACCGGAGGGTATGAAAAGTAGTCTGGTTGTACACCGAACCATTAAGATTTGCAGCAATTTTTGCACGCGATTCGTAATTCAAAAGGTTGGTTCCGTTTATTTTTATTTCGCCGTTGAGCAAAGCGTGATCAATATTAAAATCGGTCCAGTTTTCAACATTAAAATTAACAAAAGACAGGTTTGCAAAATAGGGCAGCGGTTCTGTTTTATTCAATAAGTTGGAAAAAGGATTTAATGCCAATTCAATAAGCACCGATTCGGTTTTATATTTCATTTCAACCCGGGCAGAAAGCGAATCGTTTACCGTTTTAATACTTGCTTTTATTGCAGGTGAGCAGTCTAATTTTATAGAAGGAACAAAAATTGAAATTTCGTTTTTATCAATAGTGTTGGCATCTACATTAACACTCATATTTTGGGTCGAAACATATTTTCCGCTTAAGCTGGCATCCGATCCGGCAGTTTTCAGCATTAAACTATCGAGTTGAATTCCTGCTGAACTTCTTTTAAAAATGCCACTGAGCTGGGTCAAAACAATCGAAGGATTTTCAGTAGAAAAATCAAGTTTTTTCAGCTGAATTCGCAGATTATCGGTATTGTACAATCCGTTGGCAATTAAATTAAAATGCTGCGTTTTTTCTGGTATTAATTTTGAAAAAGATTGTGCAGAAATATTCCCGTTTTTGATACCTAAATAACCCAAATTAATGCTGTAGTCGAATGGTTCATTTTGTTGTACTGCCACCGTGTCTGAAGTTTTTACAAAGTGGCTAAAATTCCAGGAACTGTCTTTGTTTTGCCATAAATTAATTAAAGGTTTTTCGATGATGAGCGAGTCGACTTTAATTGTTTTGCTGGTTAGCGGAATTAGTTTATAATTCATTTTCAGCGACGTAAATTCGGCAACTGTGCTGTCGTTTTTACTCAAACTGATGTTTTCGAGGGTGACATAATTGAACAAATTTCCATCTAATTTTTCGATTTCAAGCTTTAATTCCAATTGCCCTTCAAGCAGTTTAATGAGCTGGATTTTTAACTTTTCTTTAAACGATGCAGACTGTGTATATAGCAGCAAAGCCGTTAGCAGCAGAAATATTCCTGCGAAAAAAAACATTATATATTTTGCTGCTTTGCTCATTCTTTTAAAAGGTATGTCCGATGTTAAAATGAATCTGCCATTTTCTTTCTTCATCAAAAACAGGTCGTGCAAAATCTAAACCTGCGGGTCCGATTGCTGTTTTTATTCGAAGACCAACACCTGCCGAATAATGCAGATCGTTTATCGGATAGTTAAAAGATTTTGTCCAAACGTTACCGGCATCGGCAAAAAAAGCAAGTTTAAATTTTCGGGCCAAATCGAATCTGAATTCAGCGCTCGATTCCAATAAACTATTTCCACCCATCGGCATTCCTTTATCATCTTTGGGACCCAACTTACTTCTCGACCATCCCCGAACAGAATGACTTCCACCTGCAAAAAAACGTTCTTCCACCGGAATAAATGTATTGCCATCTGTTCTTTGTATTCCTCCACCTTTCAATTTAAAAGCCAGAACAACACCTTTTTTTATTCCGATGTAAGTTTTAAATTCTCCCAGTATTCTAAAAAATGGCATTTCTCCACCAAAAATAAGATCGTTGGTTTTTGTATTAAAAGAAAATGCATATCCTTCCACCGGGTCTAATGTAGGATCGGCATTGTTGTAAATTCCTCCAATTACAAAACCCATTTTTTTATAATACGACTCGATATCTTTAGTTATTTCCAAATCGTTCATTGTTGTTATGTCGAGTGCTACATCTTCGAATACAAATCCGATTGAGGTATTGAGCCTTTCCGAGAAGTTCTGAAGAAAGGTAAAATTAAAACCAAGTTTGTCGAGTTTATACCCGGGCTCGTTCTGACGCAGCATATATGGGTAGAGCGAAAGTGTATTAATTGGAAAAAGAAAAGAGGGTTGAGAAAATTTTAAATAAAAATTATAGGGTTCGAGACTCGAATGTTTTGCATATAAATTGAGTCTACCGGTGTTCGTAATAAAGCTTAAATATTGCAAATCGGTAAACGCCCTGAGTTTATCCTCTTTCCCATAACCCACTCCAAACCGTGAAGTCCAGCGAGGCGCTTCGTTGATTTGAATTTGTATGGTAAGCGTGTCGTATTTTTCGGGTTTTATTTGAGTTCTTACCGATGCCACCCTGTAATTTCCCTGGTTGTAAATTTGTTTTTGCGTTTGATCGATTTTTTCTTTCGACCAAATGTCTCCCTTTTTATAAGCGAGTTGACGTTCAATACTTTTTGAAGGAACACGGTCGTTTCCTTTAATAACGGTGGTCCCAAAATACGATAAGGCTCCCCGGTCGACCATCCATTCCACTTTGGTTGAATTACTGATCGTATCAACGTCCAAACGAGGAACAACCCATGCATACGGATAACCTTCGTTGTGAAATGTTTCTGCAATGAGCAATTGATCGCTGGTAATATCCTTGTCTCTAAAATTTTTTGTCTGCGTTGCCTGTGTTTTTAGCAGAAGGGCTTTTTCTGTACGCGGCTTTAAAACCTCCGAAAGTGTCTTTGTTGAATCGACTAAAAAAGTAATTGCTGAGATCAGAACCGGGTCTCCTTCATGAACAAAAACAGTGATTTCAACCTTCTTTTTTTTATTGATAGTAATGATCGGGTCATCGAAAGTAACATTTAAAAATCCACTTTTTTGATAAAGAATTTTTAAGCGACGAATATCGTCGTTGTACAAATTGTAGGTAAAATAAACCGGTTCCTTTTTGAATATTTTTTCTTTGATCCACGAATCAGACTGAATGGTAATTTCTTCCTTTAATTTTGCATTGGAAAAATAGCTATTCCCTTTAAATTTGATTTTATCGACAATAAGATTTTCCTGCGCCACCAAAGACACAGAAAAAAATGAAAATAAAAGAAATGCTACAATCGTTTTCAATCTATTACTTATTTGTCGACTTCAAAATAAATAAAGGCAATGATCTAAAGAAAACAGTAGTAATCAGAACAATTACCTTTTAAAATAATATTTGCTTTATCACACTAATTAGTGACTTTCTTCTATTTGTAAATTTCTTCTTTGCTTAGATCTTTCTGAAAAACCGTATAATCATCAGAATAAAACTCTACAAAATTTTTCGAGCCGGGATGTCCTTTGTACGGAGCAAAAGCACCATGATTGGTTGGTTTGTGTGGATTTCGCCAGACCAAAACATACGACAAATCGTAAGGTTTTAAGGTTTCCAGAACCTTTGTCCACCACTCCATATTCCTGTCGATCGGGCCACCGGTTTCACTTACGGTTGCAACTTTTCCTTTTTCTTTTGCATACGACGAAACTTTGTTGGCACAGTTGGCCAGTGTTTTAATATAGTCGGGTCCACGATCGTACAAATCAAAAGCAATCACATCAACGATGTCGTCTCCCGGATACCTTTCGAGGTATTCAGCCATGCTTGCAAAACGGTCGGATGAATATGAGTACAATAAATTATGGATATTTTTTTCGTTTTGCAGATATGACACCGTAAACCGCCAAAGTGCCTTATAATCTTCGATCGAACAAAGGTTTCTTCCCCACCAAAACCAGCTTCCGGTGTGCTCGTGAAAAGGCCGGAACAAAATCGGAACGTGGGTTCCATCATCAGTTTTGCATCCTTCCAGAAACGCGGCCAAATGATCGAGGTACTGAATAAACAACTCGTGTTTTTCTCCACCCGGGAGAATTGAACTCACCACTTTTTTCGATGAAATGTCCCACGAAGTTCCTCCGGTGTATGGATTGCGTAAATGCCAGCTGATGGTATTTAATCCACCACGCTCATAAACCTCAACAATCCAGTTCTGAATTTTATCGAAATGAACAGAATCCAGACTGTAGCGATCTCCTAGTTCGAGATGACCGAGTTCCCAGCCGTAAACCGCGGGATAATCGCCACAAACATCTTTTACATCCGAGCGTCCTTTTTCGTAGACCCAACCGTGTCCGTACGCCAGCGCATCCTGATGACCAAACATCAGTTTCTTTTTCTGAAGTTCGAGTAAATTCCGATACAAATTAACAGTTTCTTTGGTCGCTTTTTTATCGGTCGGCTGCGGTTTTGCGGCAAAAACCATGCTACCCAAAACGAAAAGTAAGAGGAATAAAATTGTTTTCATAGGATTATAATTGTTTATTATAAAGATATCATATGTAACTCGCATATATCATTCTCGTGTAAAGAAATTTTACATGCTCGTTTCATTATTTGAAGATTTTTACAATTTGTGCATTGTTGATTTCAACGATTGGATTAAACTTATTTCCATTCATATAGTTGATTAAACTCGCTTTTAACTGTCGGGCTTCGGGGCGTGTTTCCAGCTCGTTAACCAAATCGGTTCCGCTAATCAGAATTTTTCCTTTTCCAACTTTTGCTTCAAAAAGTAAAGCCAGTCGGCGGTTGCTCACCCAATCGTCAATTATTCTGACAATTGGTTTTATTTCCACCGGAAATTCCTTGAGATTTATTGCATCGGCGTGGCTCATGGCATCCCACCACTGCCAGTTGCTGTGGTATTCGGTCGGGAAATATTCGAGCGCCGGATGAGCAGGATTACACAGAATTCCAAGCGTGTGTGGTTTTTGCCCATCGGTCCAGGCGGTGTTCCAGAAAATACTCGAAAAACCAACGCCAACATTTCCACCCATTTGTGGTGCAACTTTTCCTTTCCCCAAACTCAACAATACATTTCCACCCTTATTTAGATAATCTAGAGTAGATTTCGAAAGATTCTGAACCACCCGAATCGCACCGGTTTCAATGGTATTGTTTTTCGGATAAACCCAAATGTCCCACGAATTCGAAAATTCTCCAACTACCACTTCCAATGTGTATTTTTGCGGAACTTTCTGACGGTTAAAAGTCGTTTGAACTTCGCCGAGTTTGATATTATTTCCAATAGAAATATCTTGTTTTTCGAGCTTCCATTCTGTTATAATTTTACCTTCATTTAATAAGCGACAAAGTGGTTCGCAGCCTTTTAGTGCTTCTTTTCCAAAATGTGCAACTTCAATTTTTGCGGTCATCGTTTCACCTTCCACAAAAACACGTTTTGCAAGCCGCACCAATGGCACTGTCGATGTTGCAAAACGGCTGAATTCTGCGGGTGTTACATAACCTTTTTCTTCCCAGAATGCATCGAGTACACCAACCAAGGCCGTTCCCTGCCCCGGGAAATCGTGTAAATCGAGCAGCTGAAAACCGGCAAAACCGGGTGTTCTTAAAGCAGCTTCAATGTCGGCTTTGTAACAAAGCACCTGCAATTTCCCGGAAGCTAAAAGAAAACTGTCGGCCATATTTCCCATGTGATTTGCCATTAAACTTTCCTGAAAAAGTTCGAAATTTTTGGCTTTTAAGGGGCCGGTATATTTTCTAATTTCCCTAAAATTTGGATAAACACACCACTGTCCGATTTCATGGCTCACCACCGGAATTCCATCTTTGGGAATACGGTCGCTCCAGTCGTAATCGGTTCGCGGCGCCTGCGCATTGATGATACTTTTTAGTTCTTCTCCCCAACCCTGAATTCGTGGTTGCGGAATGTTGTGGTAATCATTCACGGCTAAAACTGGCCAGCCGGCTGCACCGGTATAAACGTGCCGCGCGTCGTTTTCTTTCCAGTACGAAACAAATTCAGTTAAAAATTTTTGCTGCGGCCCGCCTGGTTCGTTGCCATAAGCCAGCATTACAAACGAAGGGTGATTTCCGTAAGCATTAATGATTCGTTTGCTTTCGTCCCAAATAAATTGATCGATGGGAGCACCACGCCCTAAACTTGTACTTTGATTGGCCCACGACGAACATTCAACCTGCAGGTAAACTCCCATTTTGTCGGCAGCTTCGAAAGCCGCTTCCGGCGGGCACCACGAATGAAAACGCACATGATTTAAACCGTGTGCTTTTACGGCTTTGAACACTTTTTCCCAAGCTTCAATTTTTGTTGGCGGATAACCGGTTTTAGGGAAAATGGCACATTCCAAGGTTCCACGCAAAAATACCGGGCGTCCGTTTATAGCAAATCTTGATCCCTGAACTTTAAACTCTCGCAAACCAAAATCTATGGTTTTTTCATCGGCGCTGTTTTTAGCATCCAATTCCACTTTTAAGCAATAAACATTCGGATTAAATTCGTCCCAAAGGAGAGCATCGTCGCCAAGTTCGTAATTCAACGTTATGCTGGTTTCTCCGGGATCGACAGTAAACTTATACGACTTCTCATTTGTTTCAATAGCTGTGTTTTTAAGTTCCGCTTTCACATCAATTTCAATGGTTTCTTTTTGATTGCCCGAATTGATGATTGTTCCGGCTATTTCAACATATTTCGTTTCGATGTTTGGAAATACTTTAATAGTTTCGAAATAGATTTGGTCGTTTGTTTGCAGCGAAAGATCGCCGATAATTCCGTTCCAGTTCGATTGTGTGTGATCCGAAATACTGTGCGAATTTCGCCCCACATCGATGTCTTTTGTCCGGTTATCGACACAAACCGTTATTCTGTTTTCACCTTCAGTTAAAAACGGTGAAACAATAAAACGATGCGGGGTGGCTAAGCTATTTTGCATGCCAACTTTTTGGCCGTTCACCCAAACTGTCGATTCCCAATGCGGACGCTCAAGGTTTAACCAAACCGTTTTTTCTGACCAGCTTTTCGGAATTGTTATCTTTTTGCTGTACCATGCAGCTCCGGTATATTTTTTATCGGGTTGCAACCAAAACGGAAACCGAATATTATCCGGATCGAAAAAAGGAGCGTAGTTTGGATCTTTGAACCATTCCGGATTTCGAACGCCACCTGTCCATTCTGTTTCCATGTTAATGTCGAAACCAAATCCACTTTTCGCCATCGAACCCGGTAAGCCTATGATTTCCTGCAAGTTTTGGTCAAACCATTTTTCCGAAATCCCAATATCTTCCGGATCCATTTGAAATTGCCAGTCGCCGGACAGATCGATCTTCTCCGGTTTTTGATTGGTACACGAATAAAGAAAAATGATAAAAATTAAAAAGAAAACAAAGTTGGTTCGTTTCATTGGAATAGATTTGGTTGTAAAGCTTTAGCGAAAATAATAAAAGTCTTGTTCAAATCATTTATATACCAGAAATGTTCGATATAAATCCTCGCCTGAACAATAACATAGTAATGTTGTTTGTTTATACTTGAAAGATGGATGGATTAAACAACAATTAAAACAATTAAAATGAAAAATTACGCTCCCTTATTACTTCTCGTATTGGCAATATTTTTAGCCTCTTGCGAAAAAATTAAAGATGCTACTGCAGTAGATATCGACACGGAATTAATTACAAGCATTCCGGTGGCGACCATAGAACCTGAAGCTATTTTAGTAAAATCGACACAAGTTGCTGCCGATGTTTTTGCCTTTGGCGGAAATTCATCCTTTTCGCTTGCCGATATCGATGAACTGGCAGAATACATCGATAATATCCGCGAGATAAAAGCAAAAGACGGAACTGTTTTGTCGTTTTTAGGCGCTGTTTCAGGAAATAAAATTATGACCTTAACATTAAAATATGGTTTCCAGACCGGAGATACTGCACCAACCATGGTTCAGGCATTTTCGATTCCTGCTGAATTGTTGGAAAATGAAGGTTTAATCGAATTTTATTCTGATGCGTGGACTGCGGCATTAATGAGTAAACTGCAAGCAAACAAAGATAAAACAGTTCACTTCGAATTAAGCGGCACCTCGAACTACGACATACAAACCACGGTTAAATTAAAAGTGCCGATGATTGTAAGTGCAACTCCGCTTTAAACAAGGGCTTCGATTTTAATTCAACTGACTTTTACGCTACAACAAGAATAATTCAAATATTCCCCGGAGGCAACTTCGGGGTTTTTTTATGCTTTCCGGGCAACAAGGTTTATTTGTAACACGGCATCGTTTTTCAATTGGTGTTTATTCATTTAGGTTCTGCAACAGAGAATGATTCAATTTCCTTAGGTAATTCAATTTTATTCGAAAAAGTTTACCTACACATCGACTGTGAATTGTACGCTCCCGGCGACAATGTTTGGTTTAAATCGTATTTGGTGAGTGGAACTAACAACCAATTAATTCCGGGTTGCAAAAATATTTATGTTCAGCTTATTTCCGATTCAGGGAAAGTGGTTCTGAATAAATTGCTTTTATCGCAAAACGGAATTGCAAACGGCGATTTTAAACTTCCGATTAAAATTTCGGATGGTACTTATACGGTTCGTGCAACGACCAAATACCTGAAAAACTTTGGCGAAGAAAGTTTCTTTCATAAAAAATAGTGATTTCGAATTACAAAAGTTCATTGGAATTGGAAAGTAACTTTTCGGGAATAGAACCCACAAAAATTGATGTTTCGTTTTTGCCCGAAAGTGGAAATCTGGTTGAAAATGCAATTAACCGGGTTGCATTTAAAGCAGTCGACGAAACCGGAAAAAAAATTAGATTTAATTCGGTATATTGAGGTTTTTAAAACCTTGTGTTTAAATTACCTTAAATATTTTCGAACGATGAAAAATCTGATTCTGATATCGACCTTATTATTTTTTATTTTACAATCTTTTGAAAAACCCACCATTTCTGCCCAGGAAAAAAGTGGTTTGGTTTTCGAAAAACTATACCTGCATGTCGATCGCGAATTGTATTCGCCCGGCGACGATATCTGGTTTAAATCTTACCTGGTAAACGGATTAAACACGCAGCTTATTCCGGGGTATAAAAACATTTATGCCGAGTTACTTTCCGAATCGGGCGACCTTGTTCAACACCGTTTGTTTTTATCGCAGGACGGAACCGGGAAAGGCGATTTTAGTATTCCTGAAAACATTTCGGAAGGAACATACATTATCCGTGCATACACAAAATACCAGCAAAATTTTGGTGAAGAAAGTTATTTTCATAAAAAAATATTTATTTCGGGATTGGGAAGTTCTGCTTCTCGTTCCACTAAAAATACAGAAATCTCTGTTTCGGAAATCGATGTTTCTTTTTTACCCGAAGGCGGATATTTAGTTGCAAATGCTCCCAATCGAATCGCATTTAAAGCCATCGATGAAAGCGGAAAAGGAATACCGGTAAAAGGAAAAGTTGTGGATGAAAACGGTGCCGAAATTGTTGCTTTTCAAACCCGATTTCGGGGAATGGGAACTTTTGAATTTACTCCACAAAAAGGTAAAAACTATTCGGTGAAACTCGAAAATCACCCCAATTATTCGTATCAATTCGAAGCAGCAAAACCAAATGGAATTGGCCTTCGTTTTGAAAAAATGGACGATAATTTACTTTTTACTATTTCACAAAATTCAGAAAACGCCAACACCCGCGAGTTGACTTTCAAAGTTTTTCACAAAGACATGCTTGTGTTTAGCAATCAAATTTCGTTATCCGAAAATCAGGCCAAACAAGCAGTGCTCGAAAATTTCTTACCGGTCGGGATTTCAAAGGTTGGGATCTTCGACCATCAAAATAATATTTTAGCAGAACGTTTGGTTTTTGTATGCGATAAAAAAGAGAAAACCATTCAATTCAAATTAAATAAAAGTGATTATTCAACACGCGAAAAAGTAGAATTGGAAATCGCTCCGCTTTTAGCACGGCGCGATTCGGTAAACGAGGCGCTTTCTGTTGCGGTGGTTAACGCCGATTATTTTAATTCGCAGGGCGGCAATCAGTCTATTCAAAGTTATTTGTTACTCGACTCCGAATTAAAAGGTTCGATCGAATCACCCGCTTCGTATTTTATCGATGAAGAAAATATTTCTGCTGATGAAAAACTCGATTTAGTGATGATGGTGAATGGATGGAGAAAATATTATTGGGAGGAACTGGAACAATTTATGAATGCCGATTTGCCGAACTGGGAAGATTTGGGACTCACTTTAAATGGCAGCGTTGTAAGTTTAAATCGTAAAAATCCGGTTGCTGAAGGCGATGTAATTTTAAGCCCTTTTGTTGGAGGAGTACAGTTTGAAACTACTACAACGGATGAAGCAGGCAATTTTACTTTCGAAGGATTATTATTAAAAGATTCGGCAATGGTAATTTTAGATGCAAAAACAAAAAAAGGCAGCAAAAAAACCGAAATCCTGGTGAATCAACCTCCTGTTTTCGATAACAAATTCGATCCAACAAAATTGCAATCTGTACCGTTAGACAATATTCCAGGTGGGTTTTTCAGCGAAGAATTTTCCCGTTTAAACGCGCAAAAACAATACAATATCGGAGCCGAAACAATTATTCTGGAGGACATTCAGATAAAAGGACAACGAAAGCTCAACGACGGTCATTTCAGACTTTACGGAGAGCCCGACATTTCGTACCAGGTTATTGATGAGGATCAGCATTTCATCGATATTTTTGATTATATCGAAACCAAATCGCCGGGCGGAGTTTTAATAACGACCGACGACAGTGGCAACCGAACCATCAGAATTCGGATGGGGAAACAAGCACCGCTTTTGTTAATCGATGGCGTACAAACCGACTGGGAAATGATTAATGTGATTTCGATGAATGATATCGATAAAATTGAAATTCTGAAAACCGGTTTTGCTATGGCAGCATTTGGTTCGCGGGGCGGCGACGGAGTGATTTCTATTTTTACCAAAGTAGGCGAAAAATCGTACGAATTTGAGCGAGACATTGCCGGTCGTGCCACGCCTTATGTCAGCGGTTTCAACCAGCCGGGCGTTTTTTATTCGCCAAAGTATACGCTTGAGACCAAAGACGATCCAAAACCCGATTTACGTCCGACTTTGTTGTGGGCGCCCGATGTAAAAATCGAAAATGGTGTTGGAAAACTTGAGTTTTTTACGGCCGATAAAACAGCAAATTACGTGATTAATGTTGAAGGAATCAGTAATAAAGGACGGATTTGTTATGGCACTCAGGTTTTAACTGTTTTTGGGGAATAATAGGGAACAAACCAGGTAGTGCAGATTAGATAATAAATTGAATGTCAATCAAAACATTCTTGCAAAGAGCCCAAAATTCTTACGCTAAATACTATTGTGAATGCTTTGCGACTTTGGCTTTCTTTTTGTTTTGCGTCCTTTGCGTGAAATCCGATTATCTGGTTATTTCAATATAATTGAATCTACTAATTCTCATAGTCAAAAGGCAATAAATCGCCAATCCGGTATCGACTCATAGTTCCAAGCCAACTGATCGAAGAAGGATCGTAATATCCATTTTTTTCGACCGTGGAACACTCATCTTTTATGAGTAAATAAGTACTTTGCGGATCGCCGGAATCGATACGGATAATTTTGTCAAAACAAATCTCTTTCTGATCGTTTCCCAGATCAAAAACAATGTCTTTTTCTTCGATCGGATTATTCGTCGGATCGAACATTTTATATCCGTTGTAGTCGAGCGAACCGCGATACAAACAACGCAAAAAAAACAAACGCGAGTCGGCATAAGCCAATTTTCGTTTTTGTTCTGCTTTGTTCTGCTCCGCTTTTTTATCGAATTCAAAGGCTTCGAATAAACAATATCCGCTAAAAGAAAGTCGGTCGCCCGAGTGTTTAAACGACTCTAAAAAGTAAAGCACCTGATATCCCAAGGCCTTGTTTCTTATCAACAGTGGTTTCGAAGAATTTACATGCAGTGTAGAGGTTTCTTGGTTGTAAAACGGAATCAAATCTTCCTCGTTTAATATCTCACACCTCAAAGCATTTCCGGTGGTTCCCAAAAACTCGTGTTTAAATTGTTTGATGTACTTTTTTCTGTCTTTGGTGTCGGGTCTAACTTTTATCTCGCCAATTTCTACGCCTTTTTTTAAATAAATAATCAGGTTTTCAGAAATGTAATTTTTCGGAAATTTATTGGTTTCGTAGCCGATTAAACTTACAATTAAAGGGAGAGAAGAAAATCCTTTTGTATCGAGTGTGAAATTTCCTGTACTGTCGGTGAGCGTGCCAATTGCAGAACCTTCCAAAAAAACATTGGCATATAATACGGGCTCTCCGGTTTCCATATCCACCACTTTTCCTTTGCAAATTTGTGCATTGGAAAGTGTGGAAACAAAAAGTAAAAACCACAGAAAAAGAAGATACCATTTCATGCGTAACTTTTCCAATAAAGATAAAAATTTAAGGTCAATCTATACACCTTATTTTAATTCAAGTACTTCTTTTCGTGATTTAATATCCAATTTCGAAAAAATATTATTTACATGCGACTTAACCGTACTTAGACTAATATTGAATTCATCGGATATTTCTTTGTTTGATTTTCCGTTTTGAAGAAGAGTGAATATTTTTCGTTCCTGAATCGTTAATTCTTGTATGGGATTGTTTTTTTTTCTTTTCATTTTAAAAATGAAAAATGTAAGAACTACGCCAAGTAATAATCCAATTATTCCAAACAGAAAAGAGTAACTTCGGCTTGGTTTCTTGAGCGGAACAATTTTTCTAAATTCTTTAAAATAAGGCGATTTTTCACCCTCCCATTTTTCAAGAAAACGGAGATAGAAATTGGAATTTTTTGTAATATTCGGTTCGAAATCGGTTTTGTAAATGGCATACAAAGCAACCAGGGGAAACGAGCAAGTATCGGCAAACTGGCGTAATTTTTCATCCAATGCATTTTCTACCAATTCTATTTTTAATGTTGAATAACTAAAACTTGTTGTATCAACAAATAACACCATTTTGTCAACTTCATTTATTAATTGACTTTGGGGCGAATTAACAAATTCGATGTTCCCAAAAAGTGTTTCCGTTTCCTTTGCACAAATACTAATTTCTGTTTTATTATTGGCTATAAAAAACAGGTGGTTTTCATCTTTCCCACCAATTATTAAAGAAGCGGGTGGATCTCCTTTTTTTGTGATATGAATCCGGTAGATGTAGTTTTCTGCCGGGAGGTAATTAGTTTCGAAAGAGAATTTTCCATTTTTATCGATCTCTGTTTTATCGATTATCATTTGATTCGACATGGAATTAAGTTGGTCGAAATTGGAAATGATTGAAAGATAAACCACCCGTTGCCAGGTGGTATCAATGTTTAATTGTCCGTTTATAGTATTGTTTGCGTTACCTGTTATTGTTGGAAA
>JBNKOT010000074.1:0-4488 GCA_050294855.1 Draconibacterium sp.
GTGTGCTAACGATCCAAATTTGATTAAACGACTTCCTCAATATCATATTTCATCTTATTTGGGGGTTACTCCTGTATTTTTGAGTAAGATTTTATCGAGAAAAGCCAGAAATTAAGACGAAAAAGTATTTTTATTAAACTAGTTTATTTTTTCTGTGATAAAAGCAGTGTATGTTTGCAACATAAAAACATAAAAACATTAAGAAATGAAAAAAGGATTAGGACTTATATTTGTAATTTTGGTGGCAGTATCAACTGTATTTGCTGCAAGTAGCGACAAGAAAAAAGTGTCGTACGAGATTAATACAAAAGAAAGTACAGTTTATTGGACTGGTAAAAAAATCACAGGGGCGTCGCATACCGGAACCATTTCGATTAGCAGCGGAATGCTCGATGTGGATGGAACAAGTGTTGTTGGCGGAGCGATTGTAATCGATGTTAATTCGATTGTTTGCAGCGATTTGGAAGACGAGGAATACAACAAAAAGTTGGTGGGTCATTTAAAAAGTGAAGATTTTTTTGATTCGGCAAAATATCCGAATGCAAAATTCGAACTTGTTTCGATTAGTGGAACAGGAAATGAGGCAAATGTTACCGGAAAACTTACCATGAAAGAAAAGACGTATGAGATTTCTTTTCCGGCAAAAGTAAATGTTGTTGGTAATAAAGTAACTGCACAAGGAACCGCTTCGGTTGACCGTACAAAATGGGGCGTTGAATATGGTTCGGGATCAATTTTTAAAGAGCTGGGCGACAAAGCAATCAACGACGAGTTTGAAATAAAATTTGATTTAGTTGCTAACTCAAACGATGTAAGTTTGAGTAAAAACTAACTTCGTATTTAATAAAAAACATATTCACTAAAAGGGATTTGATTTAATCGAATCCCTTTTTCTTTTGTTAATTTTGTCGAATCATTACTTTTGGGCAGCAACAACTACACCTAAAATTTTTGTCATGAAAAAGGCACTTCTCTTTCTATCTTTTTTAACTGCCGCGTTTTTTGTTTTTTCTCAAAATAAAAGTTTGGTAACCTTTTCGAGTAGTAATCAGGAGTTGAATGAAGCGTTCGATTGGGCAAAAAACAAAGCTCTTTCTTTTACACACGATGATTCCGATCCGGTTGGTTTATGGTACGAAGCAGCCTTACCTAACCGCGAAGCTTTTTGTATGCGCGATGTTTCGCATCAGGCAATTGGAGCAGAGATTTTAGGGTTGAGCAAACATAATTTTAATATGTTTTTAAAATTTGCTCAAAATATCAGTAAAGAAAAAGACTATTGTTCGTGCTGGGAGATCAACCGCAACAACAAACCCGCGCCTGTCGATTATGAAGACGATAAAGATTTCTGGTATAATTTACCCGCCAATTTCGATGTTGTTTATAATGCCGGTCGTTTGTATGCCTGGACCGGAAACAAAGCATACCTCAAAAATTCCGATTTGAATAATTTTTATCGGCTGAGTATGAATAAATATGTCGATCATTGGGATTTGGGTTACGATAAAGTGGCAAGCCGCCAAAGAAATATGCATGTGCAACATCCTGTAAATGGAGAAAAGTTACGTTTTGGAAACAAACGTGGAATACCAACATACAACGAAGGTGGGAGGGGAGAAACATTTCTTGGAGTTGATATGACGGCCTCGTTGATTGCTGCGTATCGATCGTATTCCGAAATTTTAAAATTACAGGGAAAGACAAATGATGTCGAAAAATTTAAAAATTTGGCAATTCGGGAACAACAGTTTTTAAATGACTTTTGGTGGGATTCTGAAAAACAAGAATACCGGTCGATCTTATACGCCGATAAAACGTTCGATTATTTTATGGTGGGCGATAACCAGGCATTTTTACATTACATTTTGTATTATAATGCGATTTCTGATGCCGATAAGATAAGTGGTTTGGTTGACGCATACATTGCAAATTATACCAAACTGATTGTTGAGTTAAAATCGTATCTGCCAATTATTTTTTATGAAAACGGACGATCCGACATCGCCAATAAAATGATTATCGAATTGTGCAGCCCAGACAACAAACGCCGCGATTATCCCGAAAATTCGTTTACTGTAATTGAACACATTACACGCGGATTAATGGGAATTGAAGTGGATGCAGCACAGAATATTGTTACAACTTTTTCGAGACTGGATAATGAAAACGACTGGGCAGAAATGAAGAATGTTCCGGTTTTGGGCACAACAATTTCGGTAAAACACAAAGGCCATTCCGTTACAATACTTACCAATCATGGAAATAATGCAATTATCTGGAATGCAGAAATGAAAAAAGGAACTCCGGTGTTTCGGGTTAATGGTAAAAAAACGCAATCATTTTATTCCGAGAAAGGTAATTTAAATTTTACAACCATTGAAGTTCCTGCAGGTAAAACAATTACCGTTTCTGCCAATTAGTGCTCCGGGTGTTGCGAATTCCGCCTCACATTATTTTTTATCAGCTTTTGGAAATTGCTGAACCCCGATGAAACTTTACAATCTCCTGCAGATTGGCTTTTAGTTCAGCAGAATTTTCTTATTTTGTCAAAATTACAATAAACCTAATTTATGAGTTGTTTCAACCGAGTATTTTTACTGTTATTTATTTCCATTTTATTTGTTGTTAATGCTGGCGCACAAAACCTGCTAATTAACGAAGTAATGACCTCGAACAGAAATGGTATTACTGATGAAGATGGCGATACTCCAGACTGGATTGAGCTTTTAAATACCAGCAACTCAGCAATCCAACTTGGAAACTATTTTTTAAGCGATAAAACCGACGATCTATTAAAATGGCAATTGCCCGAAATGGAGTTACAGGCCAATCAGCCGCTGTTGATTTTTGCTTCGGGAAAAGACAGAAAACAATTACCGGTTTTTTGGTACAGTTTAATCGATGTCGGAGATTCGTGGAAATATATTGTTCCGACCTCTGAACCGGCATCGGATTGGAAAACTAACAATTTTGACGATGCTGAATGGACTAGCGGCCCAAGTGGAATTGGATACGGCGATGGTGACGATGCAACGGTTGTTTCGTCGAGTACACTTTCTGTTTTTATGCGGAAAACCATTACGATTAATAATATCGATGAGGTGGAGGCAATGTGGCTGCACATCGATTTCGACGATGCATTTGTTGCTTATTTCAATGGCGAGGAAATTGCCCGTCAGGGAATAGGGCAAAAAGGAAATCCTGTTGCTTTTAATAAATATGCCGACGAACTGCACGAAGCGCAAATCATTCAGGGGGGAGCTCCCGAAAGTTATTTAATATCGGAATTTAAAAATCTTTTGGTCGAAGGCGAAAATACCTTGTCGATTCAGGTTCATAATTATAATGCAGGATCTTCCGATCTCTCGGCGATTCCAATATTTACCATTGGCTACAACACAGCGCAAGACATCAATAAATCGGTTTCTGAATACGTAAAAGTTACATCGCATAATTCGCATACTAATTTTAAACTTTCCTCTTCGGGAGAAACAATTCTGCTAACTCACCAAAGTGAAGGAGTAACAGATTCCATTACGGTAGGTGTAATTCCGGGTGAAGGTTCTTTTGGCCGCGAATTAAATAATCGGCAGAATTGGGGATTTTTTATCGTTCCATCACCCGGGAAACCAAACGGAGAAACTGTTTTTTCTGACGCGGTTGAAAGCCGGGTGCAGTTTTCGATCGACAAAATGTTTATCAATGGAGGAGAAAAACTGAGTATGAGTGGTGCTTCGGGAAACGAAGAAATCAGGTATACTTTTAATGGCGACGATCCGGTATCATCGAGTACCTTGTATTCCGGACCGCTTACAATAAATTCTAATACCATTGTTCGTGCAAGAATTTTTAAAAGCGGATCGATTCCCGGTTTTGTTACTTCGCGGACATACTTAACCGACAAAAAGCCCGAACTTCCGGTAGTTGCAATCTCTTCCGATCCGGTAAACCTCTTGGACAATGAAACCGGAATGTTAGTGCTCGGATCTAATTACGATCAGGAAATGCCGCATTACGGAGCCAATTACTGGGAGGAATGGGAAAAGCCGGCAAGCATCGAAATGGCCGATACAAACGGCGACCGCTTGTTTGGATTAAACTGTGGTATTAAAAACTTTGGAGGATGGAGTCGTGTAGCTGATCCAAAATCGATGGCCGTATTTTTTCGGAATGTATACGGCGATCCGGAACTGGAAAATGTTCAGCTTTTTCCTTCAAAACCAATCGATCATTTTAAATCGCTGGTGATTCGAAATGGTGGAAACGACTCTGATTTTGGAAAGATCAGAGATGGAATGATGACCAGTTTGGTGCGCGATTTAGATACAGATATTCAGGCATTTCAGTCGGTTATTATGTATTTGAACGGAGAGTATTGGGGGATTATGAATCTTCGCGAAAAAGTAAACGAGGATTATTTGGAAAGCAATCATAATGTGAAAGCCGATTCGGTGGATCTGCTGGAATGGAATGCTGCGGTTATTGAAG
>JBNKOT010000075.1:0-5173 GCA_050294855.1 Draconibacterium sp.
TCTACACAATTAGTCCTATTTTTTCCGTTCAATAAAATAGAATATATAACAAGTATGGAAAACATTAATAATTATATTGAAGAGAACAAAGATCGTTTTCTGGAAGAACTTTTCGGATTAATTCGTATTCCCTCAATCAGCTCAATCAATAGTCATAAACCAGACATGTACAAAGCTGCTGAATATTGGAAACAAACGTTATTGGATGCCGGCGCCGATACAGCAGGAATTTTCGAAACTGCAGGAAATCCGGTTACTTATGGCGAAAAAATAATAGATCCGGCTTTGCCAACGGTTTTGGTTTATTCTCACATGGATGTAATGCCGGTTGATCCGATCGAATTGTGGGATACTCCTCCTTTTGAACCACAGGTTAGAGATGGCAAAATATTTGCCCGTGGCGCCGACGACGATAAAGGACAAGGAATGATGCACGCCAAGGCTTTTGAAACCATGGTAAAAACAAATACGCTTCCGTGTAACGTAAAATTTATGATCGAAGGCGAAGAAGAAGTAGGTTCTCCAAATCTTGGTAAGTGGTGCGAAGAAAACAAGGAAATGTTAAAAGCCGATGTAATTTTGGTTTCGGACACCTCGATGATTGCACACGATATTCCATCCATTACAACCGGATTACGTGGGTTAGCGTACTGGCAGGTTGAAGTTACCGGACCAAACCGCGATTTGCATTCAGGTTTGTTTGGTGGTGCAGTTGCCAACCCGATCAACGTACTTTGTTCGATGATTGATAAAATGGTAGATGAAAAAGGCAAAATTACCATCCCCGGTTTTTACAACGATGTTGAAGAAGTTTCAATCGAAGAGCGCAATTTATTAGGTCTTGCTCCTTTCGATGAAAACGAATATAAAAAAGCAATTGATGTTAAAGAATTAAGTGGCGAAGAAGGTTACACTGCATCGGAACGAACCGGAATACGTCCGAGTTTCGATGTTTGTGGAATTTGGGGCGGCTACACCGGAGAAGGTGCAAAAACAGTTCTGCCTTCAAAAGCCTTTGCAAAAATTTCATCGCGCTTGGTGCCAAATCAAGATCACCTGAAAATTGCTGATTTGTTTAAAGCACATTTCGAAAGTATTGCCCCAAAATCGGTAAAAGTGGAAGTTACCTCGTTGCACGGCGGACAAGGTTATGTTTGCCCAATTGATATTCCCGCCTACAAAGCAGCAGAAAAAGCCTACACCGATACTTTTGGAAAACGTCCGGTACCAATTCGTTCGGGTGGTAGTATTCCAATCATCTCAACTTTCGAAGAAATCCTGGGAATAAAATCAGTGTTGATGGGATTTGGACTGGAGTCGGATGCCATTCACTCACCCAACGAAAACTATCCGCTGGAACAGTTTTACAATGGAATTAAAACCATTCCTTTATTTTACAAGTACTTTGCTGAAATGAGCAAATAGTATCGAGTAGATAGATATTAGTATTGAGTAAAGAACCGTTCTTTTTTTTGGAGAACGGCTCTTTTGTTTCTAGTAAAGGGTATTTCTAACTATGAGAAGCAATCGAGTATACAATCTTCAGTTCAATGCGGTTGTAGTGTTGTAAAGTAATAAAAATTGTAAGTTTGTAATTCAGTCATCAAATATAGCATGAACCGATTTTCATTTCTTATTCTTGTGTTATGGTCGCTTCTTATGTCATCTTGTGCAGAACAGGAAACTCCACCCAATTTTGTATTTATTCTGGTTGACGATTTGGGCTGGGCGGATGTAAAATGCAATTATCCGGAGAGTTTTTATGAAACTCCAAATATTGATAAACTGGCCGAAAATGGAATTCGTTTTACCAATGCCTATGCAGCTAACCCGGTTTGCAGCCCAACACGTGCTGCAATACTAACAGGTAAACACCCAAACCGGGTAGAAATAACTGATTGGATTCCGGGCAGTGATCCAAAAAAAACGACCGCTGCTTGCACCTGTTGATAGGAATGAACTCGCTTTGGAAGAAGTAACCATTGCCGAAAAATTAAAAGAAAAAGGCTATAAAACGTGTTTTGTTGGAAAATGGCATTTGGGAAACAAAGGTTTTTTTCCGGAAAATCAGGGTTTTGATTTAAATATTGGAGGACACGATAAAGGCAGTCCTCCGGGAGGATATTATTCGCCGTACCAAAATCCAAAATTGCCGGATGGCCCGGAAAGTGAGTACTTAACCGATCGATTAACAGATGAAAGCATAAAGTTTATTTCTGAAAATAAAAAGGATCCCTTTTTTTTATACCTCGCATTTTATACGGTTCATACTCCAATTCAGGCTTCGAACAAGTACATCGAGAAATACAAAGCAAAACGAAAAACATTGAACCTGGAAGAAGTTCCTCATCAAAAAGAAGGCAATGGTTGGACAAAAATGGTTCAGGAAAATGCCGCATTTGCATCGATGGTTGCAGCTATGGATGAAAACGTGGGACGAATTATGGAAACCTTAAAGACTCATGGATTGGATAAAAACACCTGGGTAATTTTCACCAGCGACAATGGCGGACTTTCAACGCTTACAAGAAAAAATGCACCAACCAGCAATGGTCCGCTGCGGGCAGGCAAAGGCTGGTGCTACGAAGGAGGAATAAAAGTGCCGCTTATTATTTCCGGACCCGGTCTTATAAATCCTGGAAGTAGAAGCCATCAACCAGCGGTTAGCATGGATTTTTTTACAACAATTTTGAGTTTAGCCGGTGTAGAGCACCATAAAAACGATGGAGAAAATCTGCTCCCTTTAATAAATGAAGATAAACCGAAGCAACGTAACGAACTCTTCTGGCACTACCCACATTACCATGGAAGTGCCTGGAAACCAGGTTCAGCTTTACGAAAAGGAGATTGGAAACTGGTTGTTCATTATGAAGACAATCGAACTGAACTTTTTAATTTGGCAAACGACCCGGGCGAAACAACAAATATTGCCACTCAAAATTCAGAAAAAGTAATTGAGTTAAAAGAAATTTTGGATGCAAAACTGGCTGATTCAAATGCAAAATTCCCAAAAATAAATCCGGATTATGATCCTCGTGATTAAAGAACATTCTGTAGCTCCTCTTTGCCAGTCTCGTGTCTCAGCTCTCATCTGAAGTTCAACATTATTCTTTTACCAATTGAACAGTCATTAATTCAATCGCATTCCAATTTTCTCGAACCGGAGATAAAGAAATAAGTTGATTCCCGGTTTCAGTAAGTTCAATTTCCCCAAGCTGAATAATTTCAAATTTATCGTTGGTTGATACAACTTCAGTTTGAATTGTCTGGTCGCCCACATTAATAGTTAATATTGTTGCTTTATCAGCTTTTATCAGAGCTTCTACTTTGTATTTTCCGGTTTCGGAAACATCAAACATCCATTCTAAACGAGAGCGCGAATCCACCCAGTTTTTGATTAAAGACTTATTTCCGACACCCGACAGCACTGCATGGCTTCCATAACCCGGATTATGAATATCGGCGAAATTTGCAGGTAATATTATTTTGCCGTCCTTGAGTGATGGAATATTACTTATTACTTGTAAATCGCCTTTTACTTCCACAACAATCACCGTATTTATCGGATCAAAAATTACATCAGGAGTATTGATGTGCAGATCGTCGTCCTCAAATTTCCAGGCAAATTTTTGTTTTTCATTTGTCAAAAGATACACATCTCTCACCCGCGAATTTAATCCGGGAACTACGAGTATGCGGTTTTTAGGCCAATCAAAAACGTGCAAATAAAGAAGTGTTTTTCCTC
Organism: Draconibacterium sp.; assembly: GCA_050294855.1. Classification (GTDB taxonomy): domain Bacteria; phylum Bacteroidota; class Bacteroidia; order Bacteroidales; family Prolixibacteraceae; genus Draconibacterium. The sequence goes on from JBNKOT010000075.1 coordinate 3,746, forward strand.
CCACTACTTTTTGCGTGCATCGCCCCCAGGGAAGTTTAAAAAACGGACTCGCCTGTGTTCCATAAATCGATTGTCCGTTTTTACTCATCCACGCTCCTACCTTTTTCAGCCGAACTACACTCGAATCGGGAATTAAACCTTCGGCCGTTGGACCAACGTTTAAAAGTAAATTTCCGCCTTTGCTTGCAATATCAACCAACATGCGAATAATTTCTTCCGCCGATTTCCAGTTCTGATCGTACCATTTATACCCCCAACTGGTGTTCATGGTCATACAAACCTCCCAGTCGTAATCCAGTCCGGTTGGTGGAACATGTTGTTCGGGTGTTGTAAAATCGCCGGGCCACTTACGATATAAACGATTATTCGTAATTAAATCGGGATAATCGTCAGCCACATTTTGTAATGCCTGTGCAGCTTCTTCTGTCATTCCCCTTGGTGTGTCCCACCACAGAATATCAAGTCCTCCATAATTTTCGAGAATTTCTTTTACCTGAGGAACCGCTTTCCCATTAATATAATTCATAAGTGGTTCGCGCACCAAATCTTTGTCCCAGTGCGGTTTTCCCTCCTCGATATTAAAATAAGTACCACCGGGTTCGTGCCAGTCTTGTGCCTGCGAATAATAAAATCCCAACCGAATTCCGTTTTTCGTGCAAGCATCGGCCAACTCTTTCAGCGGGTCGCGTTTAAATGGTGTTGCATCAACAATATTATATTTGCTTGCCTTCGAATGAAACATAGCAAAACCATCGTGGTGTTTCGATGTAATTACAATGTATTTCATTCCGGCTGATTTTGCCAGTTTCACCCACGCTTCTGCATCGTATTTTTCAGGATTAAAATTTTGGGCCAGCTTTTCGTAATCTTCTACCGAAATTTGTGCCTGCGCCATAATCCATTCACTAATTCCGGGAATTTGTTTTCCATTCCATTCTCCGGCAGGTTCGGCATACAAACCCCAATGAATAAACATTCCGAAACGTGCTTCGCGCCACCACTCCATTTTTTTATCCTGTTTTGTAGGGGCTTTATCTTTTTCCATCCGATCGGTTTTTGGTGCGCAGGAGAACAGAAAAAAGCAAATGATGGAAAATGCAAGTAGTTTATTCATAGCCTCTGTTTTTGGTAATGACGAATGAGTGAATAAAAATAATCAATATCATCTAAATTAGAGGTCTTAATTTCGGTTTAAAAATTACACGTCTACTAAAATTCAAAGCAGTTACAACTAAAAAAGCTTAAAAACCTGAGTTCGATATAAAATTAATGGCTCAAATCGCGTATAAATATTGAGTTTCAAGGACTGTTTGCGAAAGCATAGCGGGCTATGGTAAGCAAATATGACGCAGAAAATCGGTATTTATAAGTGAAATTCGTAGCTTTTCATTAAATAATCGATTTACGGCTCTAAATTTTATCACCATA